>NZ_JAPEHX010000052.1:0-21386 GCF_028823655.1 Exiguobacterium sp. B2(2022)
AATCTCTTCCACTTCTTTAGATTGAGTATTTTTACATAATAAAATAGTCAATCCATTCTCTAGATGTTCATATCTATTAAGCATTCTTTCACCTCCTTTAAACAAAAACATTTTACCACAATAAATATCCAAGAGTAAATTGGAGATTACAATATAATCTATGGAAATTTCTTTGAGGGATTGAAAACGCCTTTTAATATATCCTCTATTCACTAATTTTAACTTAAAAGGGTCTAGAGACTGTATGACCTATTTTTGGGGTGATTAAAATTGATTATAAAATTGTATTTCAACTCTACCTTTGTGGTACTAAATGTGAAATTGTAACAGAGTATCTTGATGTTATAGTTATTTTAATATAAAGTACGAATACATATGCTAAAGAAGCACGAAATCTACGTTCTTAATTTAGTTGTTCATTACGAATTGTTTTAAGTTTGGAGCAAACTGTTTTATATCAAAACGCTTCTTACATATAGTGTTGAATTTCTAAGAATATATCGGTATGATGCAGATGAAAACGTTTTCCGAAGCCCATATTTTTTTAATGTTCATCGAAAGCGCTTTCGGTTATTGCGAGGTAATAAAAAACCCCAAAGACGAATATCATCTTTGAGGCTGAATCTGCATTATTTACGTGCTTTGCTTACTTTTAATTTCTTCCCTTTGACAGGCGTCGTCTCCATCGCTTGAAGGACAATCGAACCTTTTCCGTTGAGGATATCAACGTACGTCATCTGATCATTGATTGTGATGATGCCGATGTCGTCAGCGGATACGCCAGGAATTTTGGCAATTGTTCCAACGAAGTCGACAGCACGAAGTTTTTTCTTCTTCCCGCCACTGAAGTGGAGCTTCATGATGTCTTGATTGATACGAGCCGTCTTGTTGTTTCGAACGACGCGTCGTCCGCTCAATTTCTGCTCGAAGGCATCTTGGTTAGCCGTGACTTCTGCTTCTGTCGGGGCATCGATCATCGGAATCTCAAATTGAACGTATGATTCGATAGCTCCGATGAGACGTTCTTCCTGACGGGTCATGAGCGTGATCGCTGTTCCTTGTTTGCCAGCACGTCCAGTACGACCCGTACGGTGCACGTAACTTTCCTTTTCGACAGGAACGTCATAGTTGATGACGAGTTCGACGTTATCGACATCGATTCCGCGCGCTGCGACGTCTGTCGCGACGAGGTAACGGAAATTGCCCATCTTGAAGCCGTTCATGACGGCGAAACGGTCTTCTTGCTCGAGTCCGCCATGGAGGCGTTCAGCCGAGTAACCGGCTTTGTCGAGCTCGGCGTACACCGTGTCGACGTTCTCTTTCGTCCGACAGAAAATCATACAGCTGTCCGGGTTCTCGACGACCGTGATGTCTTGAAGGACAGCAAGTTTCTCATTCCGATGAACGGGAAGTAAACGGTGTTCGATTGTCGAAGCGGTCATACCTGTTGATTCGATGGCGACACGTGCCGGAGCATTCATATGCTTCTGGCAGAGACGTTCGATATCTTGTGGGAATGTTGCTGAGAAGACCATTGTGACGCGATTTTTCGGCAACTGTTGAAGGATTTTCTCTACGTCGGCGAGGAAGCCGCGATTGAGCATCTCGTCCGCTTCATCGATGATCAAGTATTCGATGCGGTCGAGTGAGAGCGTCTCGCGCTCGATGTGGTCCATGACGCGACCAGGTGTACCAACGACGATATGCGTCTTTTGTTTCAATTCTTCACGCTGTTTCGAGAACGGTTCTTTCCCGTAGACGGCAGTCGCTTTGATTCGTTTGAAACGTCCGATGTTCGTCATGTCTTCCCGTACTTGAACGGCGAGTTCGCGTGTCGGTGTCAAGACGAGGACTTGGGGTTTGTTTTCGGCCCAATCGATGAGCTCGATCACCGGAATCCCGAAAGCAGCTGTCTTTCCGCTTCCCGTCTGTGCTTTGACAATCAAGTCTTCGCGTTCGAGCGCACGGGGGATGACGTGTTGTTGTACTTCAGTCGGTGATTCGTATTTCATAATGCCTAATGCGCGAGTAATCTCATCGCTCAGGCGATAATCAGTAAATTGCTGTTTGTTCATGGGTAACCTCATTCTTTCGTGAAAACTTCTGCTTCAGAAAATTTCAATGTCTATTTGCAATACAGTCCATTATAGACCGAAAGACGGTAGGAAAGCGAATGAGAATCCATTATCCGAAGTCAGGCAACGTCGGGTCGGGTTGAATCACATAAAAAATAAACTGGTCATGAACATCTTCTAACTGTTCGATCAGCTCTTCATTTTGTTGTTGATACGCTTCTAGCATTTGAGGGCATATGTAATGAACTGTTCCATCTTCACGAGCCAGGCTAGCGGTTTCTTCCTGATCAAATTGTAAAACTAACGGTTGTTGGCATGCTGTGCAGCAACCAATCTCCATCTTGTTAAAACCGATTTTTGCTCCCTCAATGAAACAAGCATTGCAATAATGCTTGATTGGATCACCGAAATGACCGAGTTCATCTGTATGGATGACTTCATGTTCGTTCAATGATTTATTGCAGCTGACGCAGTTATACATCAATAACACTCCTTTAGTGATCTGTTCCAACAAAGTATCATGCGATGAGCCGATGTACAACTTTATCCAATAACAATATTTTATCAGGTTCAGAAATGTTGAAAGAAAGGGGCTTACATAATGGAATCCGATGATAAATATCTCGTCCAACACCTTCAACAAAGTCAATATCGAACGCACGCGAACCATCTCGAAACCATCATCAAACCCATACCGGATTCAGACCGCACCGGCGATCTCGACCCACGGGTGTTCGAAACGCTGACCGCAAATCATTCTTCACACGATGAACCGGATACAGCATTTGACCTCGAGGCGGCACGTGCCAGTATGGGTTGGCCGAATCAGGATCGGACGACGACTGATATCAAAACCGAGCATCTCATGATTCCTAGTGAGGACGGTGACATTCCGGTCCGCCTGTATCGTCCGCATCATACTGAAGCCATCCCAGCTATCCTCTTCTTCCATGGTGGTGGATTTTTCGGAGGAACGCTCGATACGGTCGAGAATCCTTGTAAATTGCTGGCGGAACAGGCGAACGCGGTCGTCATCTCCGTCGATTATCGTCTTGCTCCCGAGCATCCGTTCCCGGCCGGATTGAATGACTGTTACGGCGCCTTTGAATGGGTATACGCCAACGCGACGGAGTTGAACGTCATCCGTGACCAAATCGCCGTCGCCGGAGACAGTGCCGGAGGGAATTTGGCGACCGCTTGTTGTCTGATGGAGAAAGAACGAGGGGTGGGGCGCATTTGTTATCAAGCACTCGTCTATCCCGTCGTCAATCTGGGATCGATTCCGACAGATGATTTTGAATGGACACTCGATGCGTACGATATCTCACACCATCACGACCTGATTCGAGGTGTCGTGCTCGCTCTTGCAGATCCAGATTCGCTACTAAATGACCTCTACCTTCAAGGGAAGACGGATGTCACGCATCCACTCGTCTCACCGCTTTTGGCAGAGGACGTTACGACTTTACCGCCAGCCTTGATTGTGACAGCCGAGTACGATTACTTACGACTTGAAGGGGAGGCATATGCCCGAAAACTTTCAGAAGCTGGTATTCCGACTCGACTGATTCAATATCGGGGTATGGATCATGCCTTTATGGACAAATTAGGAGACTACCCACAGGCAGAAGATTGTATGAATGAAATCGCAAAAGGACTTAAGGAGCTGACGAAATGAAACAGTATACATTGGATTGGAAACGTTATGAGGAATTGGCACGTCAAGCGGTCGCGGAAGGGATCGTGTTAGTCAAAAACGAACAAAAAACCCTCCCGTTACAGCCTGAAGCGAAGCTCGCCGTATTTGGTCGTAGCCAGTTCCATTACTATAAGAGCGGTACGGGCTCAGGCGGGATGGTGAACGTCGGGCACGTCACGACGCCGCTCGAGGCACTACGTGAACGTACCGACATTCACATCAATGAATCGCTTTATGCAACGTATGAAGAGTGGGTGAAAGAGAACCCGTTCGACCAGGGTGTCGGTTGGGCAGGTGAACCGTGGTCGCAACAGGAGATGGACGTATCGGATGAACTCGTCGACCAAGCTGCGCAGGAGTCAGATGTTGCCCTCATCATGATAGGTCGTACGGCAGGGGAAGACCGTGACAACACGGGTGACCCGGGCAGTTACTTATTGACGGATATCGAACACGCGATGATCGAGCGCGTGACGAAGCGCTTCAACAAGACGGTCGTCGTGTTGAACGTTGGGAACATCATCGACATGAAGTGGGCGAATGACCCGAGTGCCATCCTCTATGCATGGCAAGGAGGGATGGAAGGAGGAAAAGGACTCGTCGACGTGCTTGTCGGAGACGTGAGTCCTTCCGGGAAACTGACGGATACGATTGCCCGATCCATCGAGGATTATCCGTCGACAAAGAACTTTGGTCACGCGGATAAAGGGATTTATCAGGAAGATATCTATGTCGGTTACCGCTACTTTGAAACGTTCGCGAAAGATGACGTCTTGTATCCGTTCGGATTTGGATTGTCTTATACGACATTCCATACTGAAGTGAAGCGTACGGCAGAAGTCGATGGCGTTTTAACGGTTGAGGTGGAAGTGACGAACACGGGTGAGTGTGACGGGAAAGAAGTCGTCCAACTCTACGTCGAGAAGCCGCAAGGAAAACTCGGAAATCCGCTCCGGTCTTTAGTAGCGTTTGAGAAAACATTGCTTCTTGAACCGGGTGAGCGACAAGCTCTTTCGTTTAACGTCCGCATGACTGATTTTGCGAGCTACGACGACTCTGGCGTGACGGGTCATGAATCGAGCTTTGTTCTAGAAGCAGGGGCATATCGCTTATATGTCGGGACAGATGTCCGTTCGGCTATACTCGCTTTCGAAGTCGAGCAGCAGGAACAACGCATCCTCGAGACGTTAAGCGAAAATATGGCACCTGTCCTTCCGTTTGAACGGATGAAGCCGATTCAGAGCGAAAAAGGATGGGAAGTAGGTTACGAATCAACACCGCTTCGCGCCGTTGACGTCGAGACACGTTATTTGGAAGAACGCCCTGAGACGCGAGTGTTCACGGGTGACCAAGGTATCAAATTGAGCGATGTATATCACGAGAAGGCGTCACTCGACACATTCTTGGATCAATTGACGGATGAGGACTTGGCGACAATCGTCCGCGGACAAGGGATGAACTCACCACGTGTCACGCCGGGGACAGCAGCTGCGTTTGGTGGCGTATCCGATCGATTGAATGAACTCGAGATTCCAGCGGCATGTTGTGCCGACGGTCCGTCAGGCATTCGTATGGATATCGGGACAAAGGCGTTCGCGCTTCCGAACGGGACACTTTTGGCTTCTACGTTCAACGTCGACCTCGTTGAAGACTTGTTCGAGATGACAGGGCTCGAGATGCGGAAAAACCGCGTCGACACGTTGCTCGGACCAGGGATGAACATTCATCGCAACCCGTTGAACGGTCGAAACTTTGAATACTTCTCGGAAGATCCTCATTTGACAGGGAAGATGGCAGTCGCTCAATTGAACGGGATGCATCGTGTCGGTGTGACAGGAACGCTCAAGCACTTCAGTGCCAACAACCAAGAGGCGCATCGTCACGATATCGATTCGGTCGTCTCGGAGCGGGCGTTACGCGAGATTTATTTGAAAGGGTTCGAGATGGCCGTGAAAGAAGGTCGGGCCACATCGATTATGACGACGTATGGTGCGGTCAACGGGATTTGGACGGCCGGGTTATACGATCAAAACACGCGCATCTTACGTGACGAGTGGGGCTTTGAAGGGATTGTCATGACGGACTGGTGGGCAAAAGTGAACTTCCGTGAGGACGAGTCCGCCAACCGCCAAAACACAGCAGCGATGGTACGCTCGCAAAATGATTTGTATATGGTCGTCGACCGTCCAGACCTCAACTCGTTCGAGGACAATACGATGACCTCTCTTGAAGTGGGAGTGGTCACACGGGGTGAGTTGTTGCGGAGTGCGCGCAACATTTGTTCATTCATCTTGAAATCACCAGCGATGGAGCGTCTTCTCGGAATTCATGATGGTTCGGTCGAGGTCCTCGGCTTTGAAGATGAGACGAATCAACAGGACGCATTCGAGTTGGACTATCAGCATCTCGAAAACGGGGAACACGTCGATTTGTCAGGAATCGACACCTCGACAGGGAACACGCACGTCTTCGCCATCTCGGTCGACCAGACCGGGACGTATGACATCACGTTGACGGCCCGTTCGAATGCAGGGGAGTTGGCGCAGATGCCGGTGACGTTGTTTGCGAACAATATCCCGGGCGCTACGTTCACGTTTAACGGGACGGACGGAGAATGGGTGACACAGACGAAGCAGGTCTTCTTCTTGAACCAGCATAATTATCTCCAACTCTATTTCGCATTGAGCGGACTCGAAGTGAAGGACGTATCCTTCACCCTTGCGGATGAGTTCAGTATGAAGAACGGTTAATGGATGCAAGGACGTCTCAATGAGGCGTCCTTTTTCGATTTACAAAAACCATACACACCTGTATTCGTTCTGAAAGTGTATCTTTACAAATCTCCGTTACGCTACAGAAGTAGTACATATTCGGGAGGGTTTACAGATGAAAAAGACAATGAAGAAGTTCGTTCCACTCGCAGTCGTTTCCACGCTTGCACTTGGGGGAATCATTGGCGTACAGCAACAAAATGAAGCCGAAGCAGCAAAGGATTCAAAGAATCATAAGGCGAAAAACGTCATCTTTATGATCGGGGACGGCATGGGCGTGCCTTATACGACGGCGCTTCGTTACATGAATGACAATGAAGAAACGGTAAAAATGGAGCCGACTGCGTTCGATTCACATTTGGTGGGAATGCAATCGACATATCCTGAAGACGAAGAAGAAAACGTAACAGACTCGGCAGCAGCAGCGACAGCAATGAGTTCTGGCGTGAAAACATATAATAACGCGATTGCCGTCGATAACGACAAAACAGACGTGAAAACGGTACTTGAACAAGCGAAAGAGAACGGTATGTCGACAGGACTTGTCGCGACGTCAGAGATTACGCATGCGACACCGGCATCTTACGGCGCGCACGAAGAGCAACGTAAGAGTGAGAATGCCATCGCCAACGATTACTATGATGATTTGATTAATGGTGAACATAAAGTCGACGTCATGCTCGGAGGCGGAACGAAATTCTTTGAACGCTCGGACCGAAATATTGCGAAGCAGTTCCAAGAAGACGGCTACAGCTATGTCACGTCTGCAGAAGAAATGAAGCAAGACAACAACGAGCAAGTGCTTGGTCTTTTCGCGGAAGTTGGCATGGATAAGATGATTGACCGTGACGAGGAACAACCGAGTCTTGCGGACATGACGACTTCGGCGCTTGACCGCCTAAAAGGGAACGATGATGGGTTCTTCCTCATGGTAGAAGGAAGTCAAATCGACTGGGCCGGACATGATAACGATGTCGTCGGTGCGATGAGTGAGATGAGAGACTTTGAGCAAGCGTTTGAGGTCGTTCGTGACTTCGCCAAAGAGAATGGGGAGACGTTGGTCGTCGTGACAGCGGATCACTCGACAGGTGGTATTTCAATCGGAGCGGACGGAATTGGTCGTCGTGACAGCGGATCACTCGACAGGTGGTATTTCAATCGGAGCGGACGGAAATTACAACTGGGATCCGACACCGATTCAAGCAGCGAAACGCACACCGGACTTCATGGCGAAAGAAATCGAAGGTGGAGCGGACGTGGAAGCCGTCTTACGTGAGAACATCGATTTGGAATTGACGTCTGAAGAGATTGCTTCTGTGAAGAAAGCGGCTGAAACGAATGACGTGACAGAAATCGATAACGCCATCGAAAAAATCTTTGATCAACGTTCGGGAACAGGCTGGACGACAGACGGTCACACAGGTGATGACGTACCGGTATATGCGTTCGGGCCACAACAAGAGAAATTCGTTGGTATGAGCGACAACACGGATCAGGCGAAGCGAATCTTCAACTTGTTGAAGAACAAAGGGAAAATTAAATAATCAAGAAATGGAACCGTGCACTTGTTTAAGGTGCACGGTATTTTTGTTCCGTTGAAACTTTCCCGGGGAATAGTCGTATAGAAGAGTATGATATGAATCGGAGGGATCATCATGCACACGCTCTACATGAAACAAAAAGTGTTCAGTCTACGCGGGCGCTTCACCATCAAGGATGCGGACGGACATGATCAATACTTCATCGAAGGTAGCTTTATGAAGTTTCCAAAGTCGTTTGAGATTAAAGACATGAATGGTCAAACGGTCACAACCATTACGAAAAAGACGTTCAGCTTTTTGCCGAAGTTTTTCGTAGAAGTGGATGGTACGGATATGATGACCATCTCAAAAGAGTTTTCATTCTTTAAACCGAAGTATTCGATCGATGCGGCCGGAATCGATGTCCAAGGGGACTGGTGGGACATGGATTTTGAAGTGACGAAAAATGGACAATCGATTGGAAGTGTTCAAAAGAAGTGGTTCTCATGGGGCGACAGTTATGAGATTCGTGTCGAAGAACCAGAGATGGAGCACCTTCTCATCTCAATCGTTGTAGCCATCGATTGTGCGAAAGCAGATCAAGCAGCGGCATCTAGCGCAGCAACATAAAGGGGAGTATCTAATGGAATTTTGGGACGTCTATACCGTCGACCGAGAAAAGACCGGTCGCACGTGGCAACGGGGAAGTCGATTGCCAGAAGGAGAGTATCACCTTGTGATTCACGTGTGTATCTTTAACGAGAAGGGTGAGATGTTGATTCAACAGCGCCAACCGTTCAAGGATGGTTGGGCCAATATGTGGGACATTACAGTCGGAGGAAGTGCGACTGTAGGAGATACGAGCCAGCAAGCCGCCATGCGTGAGCTCGAGGAAGAAATCGGGTTAAAACTCGATTTGTCTCAAACACGACCGCACTTGACCATCAACTTCGACGAAGGATTTGATGACATTTACCTCGTCGAAGCGGAAGTGGATTTGAATGAGCTGACACTACAGGAATCTGAAGTGCAGGCCGTGAAATGGGCGAATGAAGCAACGATTCTTCAAATGATTCGACAGCATGAATTTATTCCATACCATGAACCGATGATTCCATTGCTTTTTGCGATGCGAAGACAATGGGGAGGAATCAATCATAAAGCTGCAGTGAAAGTAGATTCGTAAATGTGTGAAGCATCGACATGAGTCGGTGCTTTTTTATGTCATTTTGATTTCACTTCCGAAAAGTGGTTGAAGTTGGGATGGATAAAATTTTATAATAGCGTTAACGAAAGCGCTTTCGGAAATCGCTTTCAAAAGAACGGACTGATATATTGCCATCACTTATCCTGAAGGAGGACACATGATGAAGAAATGGGTTGCACTCGCACTCGGAACAGGTCTCGTCTTGTCATTGCCACAAGAAGTGCCTGCTGAAAAGAGCTCAAAAGCAGACGACGCCAAGTGGAAACTTGTCTGGTCAGATGAGTTTAGTCAGGCGGAAATCGATCATTCGAAATGGAACTTTGAAACGGGGAACTGGATTGTCGACAAAGACGGAAATCCGGTCGCTGCCGGTTGGGGAAACAACGAGAAGCAATTTTATACGGACAAAAACGAAAACGCTTTCGTAAAAGACGGGAAACTCGTCATCCGTGCAAAAAAGGAGCAAGCATCGGATCAATTCGGCACATATGATTATACATCGGCGAAGTTGACGACGAAGGGTACGTTCAGTAAAACGTACGGTCGTTACGAGATGCGAGCGAAACTTCCAACAGGAAAAGGGCTCTGGCCAGCATTTTGGATGCTACCGGAAGAGGACCGTTACGGTGGTTGGGCCGCATCTGGTGAGATCGACATCATGGAGTCATGGGGCAGTCAGCCGGACAAAGTCGCCGGAACCATTCACTACGGGGAAACATGGCCGAACAACAAGTACACGGGGAAAGACTATCACTTCGCAGAAGGTGACGGCATCGACAAATGGCATACATATGCGGTCGAGTGGGAGCCGGGTGAGATTCGTTGGTATGTAGATGGTCAACTTTATCAGACACAAAATGATTGGTATGCGAAAGAAGCGAACAAAGCATCGAAATATAGCTATCCTGCGCCATTCGACCAAGATTTCTATTTGATCATGAACTTGGCAGTCGGTGGATGGTTTGATGGGGACGTCGATGAGACGACACCATTCCCGGCGGAGATGGAAGTCGATTACGTCCGTGTCTTTGACTTGAAGAACGGGAAGTATCGCGATGCTGTCGAGCCGACGTACTCGGGTGAAGAAGTCGTGTTGCCAGAAGGGGCGAAGCAACCTTTAGAAGACGGGAACCTCGTCTATGATGAAGACTATGTAGAACCAATCACGACGGTGACGAACGGTGCGCAGGCACTCAACCCGACATATTGGAACTATGTGGCGCTTCCTGACTTTGGTGGCGTCGGTTCAGTCGATGTGATTGACTTGGCAGGATCACGATTTGCCGACATCTCGATTGATCAGGCGGGAAGTCAGCCGTACTCGCATCAATTGATTCAAAACGTATCGCTCGGACAAGGCGGGCACTATAAAGTGACGTTTGATGCTAAGGCAGACGCGGCGCGTTCGATTGCTGTTAAAGTCGGTGGTGGTCCGGACCGAGGCTATGCGAAATATTCAGATGAAGGGTCATTCGATTTGACGACAGACGTCCAAACGTACTCGATGACATTCGATATGACAGAAGAGACTGACCTTGCGGCACGTCTTGAGTTCAACGTCGGACTCAGTACGTCTGGTGTCCAAATCGGGAACGTCCGTGTTGAGCAGACGCCTCGTGAGGCGTTTGACCCGAATGCGACAAAACCGAAGCTTGGAGACGGGAACCATGTGTATAACGGTACGTTCGACCAAGGTGCGATGAATCGCATGACGTATTGGACGTTCGATCCAGGCGTCACGAAAGGGACAGGAACGGTCGACTCGGTAGAGCGTCTCTTCCGTTTCGAAACAAATAAGAAAAAAGGGGCACCGGCCACGTTGGTGCAACAAGGCATTCAATTGCAAGAAGGACATGAATACGTTCTCCGTTTCAAAGCACGGGCAGAACGTGTAGACGGTCTTCAAGTCGGATTGAACGGAGCGAATGGGGATGCCTATCTTCCGCTAGAGCGTATCGCTCTATCTGAAGCATTCGATACGTATGATATTCCGTTCACAATGGAAGCCGGAACTGACCTCATGAGTCAGCTTCAGTTCATTCTCGGTTCTGAAAAAGGTGTGATTGAAATCGATGACGTCGAATTGCGCGATGTCACACCGGTTTATATCGATCCGTCTCCACTTAAAAATGGAGCATTCACAGAAGGTCTCACAAACTGGGGCTCCTATGTACACTTTGACGCACAGGCTGCTGTCGAAGCGGTGAATGAGGCAGCTCGTATCTCCATTACGCAAGAAGGGAACGAAGCGTGGAGTGTCCTCATGGAACAAGGTGGTCTCGAGTTACAACAAGATCAAACGTACGTCGTACAATTCGATGCATCTTCTACAGTCGCTCGTTCATTCGAAGTGACGTTAGAGAATGCCGGGTACTATCGCTATTTAAGCGAAGTTGTTTCGGTCACACCGGAAACGAACACGTACACGTTTGAAGTGACGATGCCAGTAACGGATATGACAGGATTGAAGTTCTTGATGGGACGTACAGAAGGATCACCACTTGGTGCCCATGACATCACGATTGATAACGTAAGTGTGACGTTGAAATAAGATCATACGTAAAACAGGAATTTCTCACGATGAGAAATTCCTGTTTTTTAACGTTTGCGACTAATCAATCGCGCTGTCCGTAAGATTGATGGCAGTAGTTTACGACGTTGTCGGAATGCGAGATAACGCCCTTCCCATGACGGTTTGAACTTTTGTTTAAACTGCCGTAATCCGCTGAACGGATAGATGTAGCTGATGTTTTCAAATATATCGGCGGCAACGCGCTCTGGCCAATGGGAGAATGTCTGTTCACCAACGGCGGCAAGTGGTGCTACGCCGAGTCCGACGTGTTCATAACCTTGCGCACGCGCCCATTCGATGATGTGAAGGATCAACACTTCGATTGCTCCAGATGGTGCTTCATTTTTCGAACGCATCAAATCGATTGAAAGGGTCCCATTTCCTCGGAGTAACGAAATGAAGGCGACAACGACACCGTCCGCGTCTCGTAACAGAGCGATTGGATAACGTCTCAATGTTTCGTAGTCGAAGAACCCGAGAGAGAACCCTTTCTCATTTCGATTCCCAATCCATTCGTCTGAGATATCTTTTAACTCCTCTAATAATAGGAGGCTCGGTTCACAGACGATCTCGAACGTGATTCCCTTTTTCTCAAATTGATTGTAGAGGGAGCGCATATTTGAACGTTTCTTCCCAGATAAGGAGAAGGTCGATACGTCAATCGTCGCCTCTTCCCCAAGTTTGAAAAACGTGAAGCCGGCATCATGAAGGCGCGGCATCCAATTCGGTGTAATTTGATAAAATAAAGGAATATACCCAATCCGGTCCGCATCTTCAATGAAACGCGTTAACAGTTCAGTTGCGGCCTGTCGTTCACCTTGGATATCTCCAAGGACAATCGCATGGTTCCGCGCTGTTGCAAATAAGAGACACGCGTTTTCAGCCTCGTTCATATAGAAGCGTTTATCTGCCATATGGGCCAAGTCAAAGCCACTCGATGTGTGCTGTGTTGCTTGAAACTGTCTGATTCGATCTTCATCGTATGCTTCGCCAAGCGCCGGACGTTTCCAACGGTCGAACAAGAGCAGAAGTGCACTTGCTACGAGCGACGTGAAGAGGAGAAGGAACACCGTCAACCAACCGGATTGATGCGATGTGAAGAACAGGTCGTCGGTGTCTGCGAACGACTGCAGCAAGAGGGCGTGAGAGCCCACATAGAGAAAAACGTAGAACAGGTTTCGAATGAGACGACCGGTCGTTAAAATCGAGCGGTATCGGACGTGACGTTTTCGCGTCAACCAGACGAAAGCTGCGAAACCGATGACGACGAATGTCTCAAATAAGTTCAAGCCTCGAGCGATGACCCCGATGGTCGCCCAGATGAACGCCGTATTGAGTAACCAGAGCGTTCGCTTTGTCCGCACATACATGCCATATACGGACAGGAACATGAGAAGTCCGGCACTCAATAAGAAGAGCGTTCCGATCCATTCGAACCAACGATTCACTTCATAGAGTGGTGTCACGCTCGGGAGAAGCGTCTGGAACCAGATCAACAGACTGCTCATAAGTGCGATGAGACTTCCCGTCAAGCGTCCAATCTTTGCGAGCGTCCGAGAAACGATGCGCCATACGACGGTCCCGATCTCATAAGAAGATCCGATGATTGGTCGATACTCGATTTGTTTGACGACCTGGTCCCCGAACGCGATGGCCGCGAGAAACAGTCCAATCAAAAAAGGAACGACGAAATAGACGAATCGGTAGATGATCAAAGATGAGAGGACGATGTCTTGGTGAATCCCCAATTGTGTCATCCCGACAAGATATAGTAAGTCGAACGTTCCGGCACCACCCGGAACGAGAGAGACGACACCGACGACCGTTGCGACGACGAATACCCCAAAGAGTTGCACGAACGAGGCCGACCCGTCGAGTAACGATAACGCGTAGATGGCGACGAGTCCTGCGGTCACCCATTCAGCAAGTGAAGTCAGCGTGTATCCGATCAAAGTGGACCAACCGACGTTTGATCGGCGTGAGGTGACGAACAGATAAAACGGGAGCATCGCGCTCACCGCGAGCAACACTGGCCAAATCCAAGGTTTCGTCCCGACGAGTGCACCTGCTGGAAAAATTCCGAGAAGCACACCGATGGAGAGGATAGAAAGACCGCTGATGAGTGTCGGTGTCATCCAGCCGATGGCACGGAGTAGGCGTTTCGTATCCGTGTAAGGGCGGTACAGGGAAGTACGAAGGGCGATCCCAATCACCCCGCCGAATCCGAGCATCCCGTTCATCGAGTTCGTGATCCATGCCGTTTGCACGACTTTTCGCTTCGGCAACTGAATATGTAACGAGCGTAGTAAGAAATAATCGTAGCCGGTCATCGTCAAGACGGCGAATCCACCGAGTAGAATGAGTGTGAACTGTTCCCATCCGGTCAGTTGTTTCAATGTCGTGAAGGCGGTCGCGAGCGAGAGGTCTTTTAACTCCTGTCCGCTCTGGATCAAAATCAAACCGATTAACGCTATAGGGATGAGCCATTTTAATTGTTTCCATGAAAAACGAGTGCGCATGAGATTTTCTCCTTATCTGTCATATGGCTGACAGCGTCTTCTAACTAAATCGTACTATAGGATACGACTGAAATCTGTAAAACGTTTCAAAAGAGGGGATTGTAAGCGCAAGAAAGAGGACGAAATGTTGATTTTATATTTGCTACAGTGAGAGTAAGAGAGGGGTGTGGACATGCTGACATTTGAAGAAAAGTGGGCGAAAGTGCTCGCTTGTGACGCGACGTATGATGGGTTATTTTATACGGCCGTGAAGACGACCGGAATCTATTGCCGACCATCGTGCCGTTCCCGCAAACCGAAAAAAGAGAATGTTGATTTTTACATCACAAAACAAGAGGCAGAAGCGAAAGGATTCCGACCGTGCAAGCGATGCCAGCCGGAAGTCGAGCATGCCCCACACCGAGCGCTCGTACAACAAGTGACCGTGTATCTGATGGAACATTATAAACAGCCGATTCGCCTCGAACAGATTGCCGAACATGTCCAACTGAGCCCGTTCCATTTGGAGCGGACGTTCACCCAAGCGACAGGAGAGACGCCAAGGCAGCTATTGGAACGACTTCGTATCGACAAGGCGGCGTATTTATTACGAGCGACCGCGATGAGCAATCTGACAGTCTGCTATGAGGTCGGGTTTCAAACGCCGTCGAACTTTTACCGTGTCTTCCGTCAAGTGAAAGGGTGCACACCGAATATGTATCGAAAAGGAGGGGACATATGAACGATTTGCTACTAGACGTTCCACAACCGTTTGATTTTCATGAGTGTCTCGTCTTTTTAAGTCGGTCCGAACAAGAAGTACTCCATGTCACGACGGACAGGGTAGTTCAAAAGCTGATGCGAATTGGGGAACGTCTCATATTAGTGGAACTCCAAGGAGAGCAAGACCACATTCGTATCCTGTTCCCGGTCGATGACGTCTCGGATACGGAAACAGAAAACATTGAACGTGAAGTGCGTGACTGGTTAGACCTTGATCGTGACCTCACACCGTTCGAGGCGATGGGGGCAGAGGATGAATTGCTGGCTCCTTTGATTGAAGCGCATCGTGGGTTACGAATGATTGGTTTCCCAAATTTGTTCGAGGCACTCACATGGGCCATCATCGGGCAACAAATCACGTTATCCTTCGCCTATACAATCAAGCGGCGGTTCGTCGAACGATATGGTGAACAACGAGTCGTCGAGGGAAGAACGTACTGGACGTTCCCACGTGCGGAACGAGTCGCCCTGCTTGAGCCGGAAGCGTTACGAGAGCTTCAGTTTAGTCGAAGGAAAGCGGAGTATGTTATTGATATTGCACGGGAAATAACAGGTGGGACGTTATCAAAATCGGCGCTACAGTCGCAATCTTCATCTGATATTCGTCAACGCTTGCTTTCCATACGAGGTGTCGGGGCATGGACGGCGGACTATGTATTGATGAAGTGTTTTCAAGACGCATCCGCCTTTCCGGTCGCGGATGTCGGATTGCATCAAGCGATTCAGCATCAATTAGGTACGCCTAAAAAGCCGACGATTGAAGAAGTGAAACGATACGGGGAGCGCTGGAAAGGTTGGGAAGGATACGCGACATTCTATTTATGGAGGTCATTATATGGAGACGTATAAATTAGACATGGAGACGCCGGTTGGCGTGATCGAAATCGTTGGAACCGAGAAAGTCATCCAATCGATCTTATTCGTCGAACGCGAAGTGGCGCAATTACCTGAAGGGAATGTACCTGATGTGTTGCGACAGTGTAAGGAAGAACTCGATGCTTATTTTCGAGGGGAGAGGATGACGTTCACCTTTCCTATTGAACAAGTGGGCACGCCATTTCAGCGGGAAGTGTGGGATGCATTACAGACAATTCCTTTTGCGGAGACGACATCATATCGTGAACTCTCTGAACGAGTGAAGCGACCTGCGGCTGTTCGGGCAGTCGGTGCGACGAACGGACGCAACAAACTGAGCATCGTCGTGCCTTGTCATCGTGTCATCGGGTCGAATGGGAAATTGACGGGGTATGCCGGCGGATTATGGCGAAAAGAATGGCTCTTACACCACGAGAAACAAGTCGCACATCAAACCCAGTAAAAAAACATTTCCCCCTCCAAATCTGCTACACTAAAGGAGGTCCTATCGTGACGTCGGAATCGACGAAGTTATAGGATGATTCCCGTCACTTATGGAGAAGGTTTTTGGAGGAATGTATGATTAAATTACTAGCAGATTCAACGTGTGACTTATCAGATGCAGTGCTTGAACAGTACAACATCGGGGTCGCGCCGTTGATCATTACGATGAACAATATGTCTTACCAGGACCGGGTGGATATCCAGCCGGATGATTTTTACGGAATGTTGGAAGCGCTCCCGGAATTCCCGACGACGGCGATGCCAAGTCCGGCGACGTTCTTAACATTGATGGAAGATGCGGTCGCTGCTGGTCACGAAGAGATTTTATGCATCTGTATGTCGAGTGGGACGAGCGGGTCCTATCAGTCAGCGGTCATTGGGAAAGAGTACTTCGAAGAGGCGCATCCTGACTCAAACGTGAAAATTCATGTCGTCGATTCCCGATCGATGAGTCACGGCAGCGGCTGGCTATTGCTCAAGAGCGCGCAGATGCGTGAAGCCGGTGCGACGTTCGAAGAGCTCGTCGATTTCAACGAGACGTATAAGACGAAAGTAAAGCATTTCTTGTCCGTTGATGACTTGGACCATTTGATCAAGAGTGGGCGCATCTCGAACGCGAGTGCCATCATCGGAAAACTACTCATGGTGAAACCGATTATGAGCATGAAGAACGGGAAAGGTGCCATTGTTGCCAAAGAGCGAGGCACACGTAAAGTGTTGAAGCATTATACGGACGAGTTCGTGAAGCGCGTGAATCCGGACATCACGAATTTTGTGATCATCGGGTACACATCCGATCAGCGGATTGCCGAGAACTTAAAAGCGAAGCTTGAAACCGAAACAGATTTCACAGGTGAGATTTACCTCATGCAGATGGGGGTCTCGGTCGGGACACACGTCGGTCTCGGAGCGATCTCGATGTTCTTCGTGGAGAAATAATAAAAGCCGTCTCATGTCGAGGCGGCTTATTTATGTGGCCATATGCATTTGATGACGGGCTCTTCGTTACTTAAATCGAGACGATAGACGTCTGGATTACGCATTGTACGCCATGTTTCAAAGTCATATTTAGGATCAAGCCGTTGTAAGAGGAGCGCAAGCAGATTACCGTGAGTCACGAGTAGTATCGAGCCATGTTGCGACTGGACACGCTCGATCACTTGCATGATTCGCTGAGTCGCTTCCTCACCAGATTCAGCACCAGGCAATTTGAACGTCGGGTCGATGAACGACTGACGTAACGGCGTCAGCCAGTCTTCAAGCGGTTCGTGAGACAAAATGCGCTCTCTCAGTAACGGTTCACGCTCGATTGAAAGTTGATGCAAATCTGCGAGTGGCGTGATTGAAGCAATCGCTCGGGTGTAGTCGCTTGAGAGTATCCGGTCAATTGGGATTTCACGAAAGAAATCACGGAGCAGGTGCGCTTGTTCGTGACCCGCTTCCGTGAGTGGGGCATCAGGTTCTTGACCGGAGGCCGAGCAGTGGCGAATCAGATAGAGTGTGGACATGTGGATTCTCCTTTTTGAAACGCTCAATTACCAGCAAGATAAGCGTGTCATCGAGTCATTATGACTTGTGATGTATGCGATATCCCCGAAACCATGCAAAGAAGCATTTTCGTAGAGGGAGTTGAGCATCTCTTGGTCTTTACAGTATATCGTCACGTATTGACTGTCTATCACAAGTAGCACAAACTCGCACTTGCTATGTAAAAAGTCTTCGTACGTTATGATTTCCGAGGACATATTAGAGTGGAACGCTTTTATATCAACAAAAATCAAATAGTGTTGTTGAGTGATCCGTTCATTGAGTTGTCGACCATTGATGACAGTCGACTCCGGAAACAACAAACAGTCAAGTTGTCCATCTTTCACAATATAGGATTCCTCATCAATCACCTTCCATTGATATTGGTCGAGGGGGATAGGGGTCAATATATCTTGTAAAAAATGACCGTATTGATTGGGGATTGTAAAACTTAGACCGCGTCTCAACAGAACACCTCCTTCGTTCCGAGGAATCATGACAATTTCATAAAAAGTTTCAGCACAAAAAATCATACATAACCCTTATCATTCATCACAAAAGAGTTATAATCGGTATAACGATTATAAAATATATAATTGAGGAATGGGGATTCTTCGGTTGTATGACAAAAAATTCAGGGGATAAGGATGGGGTTTTCATGAGCAGTACGCAAACGAGAACAGACGTCATTTTAATTGGGGCAGGCATTATGAGCGCAACGCTCGGTTCACTCTTTAAAGAGCTCGTACCGGAGTGGAACATCAAAGTGTTCGAAAAGCTCGATGCAGCAGGGGAAGAAAGTTCAAACGAATGGAACAACGCAGGTACGGGACATGCCGCACTTTGCGAATTAAACTATACAACGGAGAACGCGGATGGGACGATTGATATTTCCAAAGCGGTCAACGTCAACGAGCAATTCCAAATCTCGCGCCAGTTTTGGGCACATCTCGTCAAGCAAGGATTGATTGAAAATCCGGGTGCCTTCATTCGTTCAATTCCACATATGAGTATGGTCCAAGGGAAGAAGAATGTCGATTTCTTGAAACGCCGTTTGGAAGCGCTCACAACGAATCCGTTATTTGAAGGCATGGTCTTATCGGACAATCCGAATCAGCTACGGGAATGGTTCCCGCTCATCATGGACGGACGGACATCGGACGAACCGATTGCCGCGACGAAAATCGATTCAGGGACGGACGTGAACTTCGGCGCGTTGACACGGATGTTGTTTGACCATCTCACATCAAACGGAGTCGAGGTCAACTACGGCCATAGCGTCGAGGACGTGAAGCGTCTCGATAACGGTCTTTGGGAAGTGAAAGTGAAAGACTTGTCTGCGAACAAGATTGAGACGCATACGGCACCGTTTCTCTTCATCGGAGGCGGTGGCGGAAGTTTACCACTCTTACAAAAGACAGGGATTCCGGAGTCGAAACAAATTGGCGGGTTCCCAGTCAGTGGGCTCTTCCTCGTCTGTAAAAATCGTGAGGTCATCGAGCAACATCACGCGAAAGTCTATGGAAAGGCGAAAGTCGGGGCACCACCAATGTCGGTACCGCACCTCGACACACGCTTTATCGATGGACGAAAAGAGTTGTTATTCGGACCGTTCGCCGGCTTCACGCCGAAGTTCTTGAAAACAGGATCGAACTTGGATTTGATTCGTTCGGTCAAACCAAACAACGTCATCACGATGCTTGCGGCAGGGGCAAAAGAGATGCCGCTCACGAAATACTTGATCGAACAGGTGCTCTTGTCACACGACAAGCGCATGGATGAACTTCGTGAATTCATCCCGAACGCTAAGAACGAAGATTGGGAAATCGTTGTGGCCGGGCAACGGGTTCAGGTCATCAAAGATACACCGCAAGGAAAAGGGACACTTCAGTTCGGAACAGAAGTCGTCAGCGCGGAAGATGGTTCCGTTGCGGCACTTCTTGGTGCTTCTCCAGGCGCATCGACAGCTGTTCATGTCATGTTGAAGGTGCTCGAGCAGTGCTTCCCGCAACAGTTACCGGAGTGGGAAGAGAAAATCAAAGAGATGGTTCCGTCATATGGCTTGAAACTTTCGGAACATCCGGACCTGTTCAAGACGATTCACGAATCGACAGCGGTCACGCTCGGTTTAGAAGAAAAGGACATGGTCCACAACTGAAGAGAATGAGGCGAGTATACAATCGTATGCTCGCTTTTTCTTTTGGGACTGTAAAAGGAGAATAAAAAAATGGGTATTTACAAAAATAGGAATATGAAAAGGAGGGATACGTCATCGATCCGATTAAACTGAGTAAGTGGGAGCAGAAAAAATATGCACGTTATCTAAAACATCTGCGAACATACGATGAACACTTTGAGTATTGTGTCATTCCGAATTATGAGGAGTATGCAATGGAACTGAAGACAGAGTCGATTCAACTCGCTGATTGTTTTGCTGTGCTGATGCGTCAGAACGGTCACTATGTGCTCGTCTCCATAGCGTTAGATGGAGAATGGGAATTCAAACGTGTGTTGCAATGGCTTGATCTCCACGAAGTGAGATTATTCCATCCTACACAAGATACATTGATTCTATCGAACGTACAGGATGTGATTGATGCAGTCACATTTCAAGGGTATCCTCTCATATTGGTCGAGAAGGGGACAAACGTGCTATTCGTCGGTCCTGAATATCTAGAGGAAGTGACAGACGAATTTGAGCACTATCACAAAATCACGAACACGGCGTCGGCAGAATCGCTACAGATTGAAGATGAATAAGGAGCGGTGTCTCATGAATCAAGACGGGTTGACAGAGTTTGTTGAGAGCATCACTACGAAAGAATATTTGCGACCGTTTGTCAGCAAGTACAAATTGTCGAAACCGAATGTCTTTGTAGTTGGAATCAATCCAGCCTCTTCGATTTTGAAAATAGATGTAAATTATGATGTCAAACGATACATTGATTTAATCACGGACAGAGAATCGTTTTTAACGTTCATTCAGCAGAAAAATGTACAAAAAGGAAAGCAACCTTTTTCAAAAACGAGAATCGGACTGAATCATTTGGTAGAACATTTAGAAACGAAGTCGAATGGGAAAATCGAAGTATTGGAGACGAATATCAATGCATATCCGACGAAAAATGCGAAACAATTAAAGGTGATGTCGCCTCAAATTCAAAAAGTTGGTCAGGAATGGTTTCGTAAATTGATGCTTGAGCATGCCCCGCCTGTCGTCATCGTGCATAGTCTGGATGCGACACGTGATTTGATGAAATGGTTAAAGTCTGAAAAGATACTTTCGCCATTGGTTTACAATCGGTCTTATCGGCTCAAAGACTGGATTGACCTTGGTCCCATTCCAATCAAATATCCTTGTGGTGCGAGAGGCGT
>NZ_JAPEHX010000053.1:0-20812 GCF_028823655.1 Exiguobacterium sp. B2(2022)
TGCTACGATGATTCAGGTGATTGGGCGATTCGAGGGATTGAGTTGTACACGTGTCATTGAACGGGAGGCATTATGTGAGAAATTAGTGCTTCACGCCAAAGCGACACTTAAACGTGTTCATACGGAAGTCATGCCGCCAGAAGAGTTAGAAAGATACGTATTGAAAGAGCACCGGGTATTGAATGTGATTGTCGATCGTTCACTCGACCCAATCCGAAAGCAAATTCAGGCAGAACTTCCGAAAACGGAAGTCATGTATTTCACGTTGCATTTTGCAACGCATCTTCATCAACAAGGGCAACATCTTGATGAGAAAATGAAGGCGATTGTCGTATGCCCGAGCGGGATTAGCGTGTCGCATATGCTCGACCATATTTTGAAGAATCAGTTTCCGGACTTTGTATTTTTACCACCGATCTCGCAACGTGACGTGTCAGAATTTGCTCCACTTGTCGATTTGATTTTCACAACGGTCCCCTTGCCGTTGGCCGTTCAACAACAGGCACATGTGACACTCGTTCCGACACTTCCAACAAGGCTCGAACAACTCGCTTTGAAACGACAAATTCATCAGCGCTTTCTTTCGAATGGGGGACTCGCTCGATTAGATGTGTCTGACATTCTCGAAGTGGTGAAAAAATATGCGACGATCCATCAAGAATCGCAATTGAGAAAAGAATTAAATCATCTCATCCAAGATGAAACGACGACAGATGAATGGAAAGGGGGACAACCCGTGCTAAATCAACTCGTAACAAAAGATGAAATTCAAATTCGCGATCATGTGTCGAATTGGCAGGAGTCCATTCGTCTCGCGGCCGAACCACTTGTCCAAAACGGATCGATCGACACACGTTACGTTGAAACGATGATTGAGAACGTAGTAGAACATGGTCCATACATCGTTCTCATGCCTCAGATTGCCATCCCGCATGCGCGACCAGAAGATGGTGTGAATCAACTGGGGATGAGTGTTCTAAAACTAACAGAACCGGTCCTCTTCCCAGGGGATAAACCAGTCCGTGCATTCTTTGTGCTCGCGGCCATTGATCAAACCACTCATTTAAAAGCACTTGCACAGTTGACAGAGTTATTAGGAAATGAACAAGACGTGTCTCTCGTATTAGAAGCAGACACGGTAGAGAAAATTGTTGAGATACTCGATCGATATTCAGAGGAGGAAGAAAAATGAAAAAGATTTTAGTAGTATGTGGGAACGGATTAGGGTCAAGCTTCATTATGGAGTTGAACGTGAAAAAAGCGCTTGAACAAATGGGGAAAGAGGCGGATGTTTCACATACAGACATTGCGACAGCGCGAACTGAACCTGCCGACATTTACCTTGGGGCACAAGATATCATTGGCACACTCGATGATGGGGCGAAAGAAATCGTTGCACTTGAGAATGTCATGAACATTGAGGAAATTAAATCAAAACTTGAAGGAAAAGTATAACTAAAGAATTCATCGTAAAGGGGGAGCGCTTATGCTTGATTTGATTATGCGAGATATATTGGGGACACCAGCCATACTGGTCGGTTTGTTCGCACTCATCGGGCTCGTTTTACAGAAGAAAGACATTGCTTCCATCGTCTCTGGTACGCTGAAGACAATTATGGGGTTCGTGATTATCGGAGCGGGGGCCGGCGTCATCATTGCGGCTCTCGATATTTTCGGACAGATGTTCGACGAGGCGTTCAGTATTCGGGGAGTCATCCCGAACAACGAAGCGATTGTCGCAGTTGCACAAGACGCATTTGGCGTTGAAACAGCTATGATCATGGTCTTCGGGATGGTCATGAATATCGTGCTGGCTCGCATCACGCCATTTAAATACATTTTCTTGACGGGTCATCATACGTTATTCATGGCGAGCTTACTTGCAGCCATTCTTTCCGTATCTGGTCTTGATGGTACACTCTTGATCATCATTGGATCGGTATTGCTTGGACTTTGTATGGTCTTATTCCCAGCCCTTCTTCAACCGTTCGTTCGACAGATTACGGGATCGGATGATTTTGCGGTCGGACACTTTGGCTCACTTGGTTACTTTATCTCTGGAACGATCGGAAAATATGCCGGGAACAAAGAGCACTCGACGGAACAAATTCAAGTACCAAAGCAACTTGGCTTTCTACGAGACACATCCGTCGCTGTCTCGTTGACGATGACCTTATTATTTGTGGTCGTCGCCATCTTTGCGGGACCAGCATTTGTGGAAACGGAATTATCAGATGGGTCGAACTACATCGTCTTCTCCATCATCCAAGCGATTACATTCGCTGCAGGGGTATATATCGTTCTTGCCGGTGTACGGATGTTGATTGCAGAAATCGTTCCGGCCTTCAAAGGGATTGCCGATAAAATGGTACCGAACGCAAAACCTGCGCTAGATTGCCCGACCGTCTTCCCATTTGCACCAAACGCGGTCATCATCGGATTTTTAGCGAGCTTTGCAGCCGGACTGTTCTCGATGTTCCTTTTACCTTTATTCGGTTTGGCTGTCATTGTACCGGGACTGGTTCCACACTTCTTCACAGGAGCGACAGCAGGAGTATTCGGGAACGCTACCGGTGGACGTCGCGGAGCGATTCTTGGATCGATCGCCAACGGTGTATTAATCAGTTTCTTACCGGCTCTCCTCTTACCGCTTTTGGGGAATCTCGGGTTTGAAAGTACGACATTTGGAGATTCAGACTTTGCCCTTGTCGGTATTTTGGTTAGTTGGCTCGTTTCATTGTTCTCATAATGTAAAAAATGAGGTCTTTCTCCCACATGGAGACAAGACCTCATTTTTTTACGCGTTCGATGCGAGTTTAATTTTTTGTCGTTTCATCTTGTGGAGTAACCATGCATAGAGGACTTCACAAGAGTTGTGAGGAAGGGTCAGCTCCACAAGTGGGTGGGCATGACCAAATATAGTGAAGCGCGAATGGTCCTCGTCGAGCAGAGAGACTTGAATGTCAGTCGCATCCTGAAGTGAAATGCGTTGTTCCCCTGCGTGAGCATCTTTAAGTTTTAGCATTTTTCCATTCGTCGCAAACTTGGTGAACGAAGAGACTCCTTGTACTTTCAGTTGTTCCATTTCGTGTATCTATCCATCCGCGTGATGAATAGATTTTCACCTCGCTTTCTCTATATTGCCTTCCATTCCTCCAGAAGGTTATTCCTAGTATAACGCCTCGTCCAAAAAAGAAAAGTATTAATTTAACAAAAAATTAAGACAATTTGTTATCAATTTTTAAGAATAGCGTTCATACCCGCTCGTGAAGGGAATTGACTTGAAACAATCGGTCTGAAAATAGCAAAAAAGAACCTCGTTTTCAGAGGTTCATTTCCATTTCTTACATCCATGACCTTATAACCGCTCAATATGCCACGTGCGACGACGATATAACAACTGACCTTTGAGTGCGATTGATTCCTTTTTGGCATCAAAGTCTTCTTCGAGGACGGACATGTCTTCGTAGCGACCGGCCACATAGAAGGAAATCACGATTTGACGATTGAACAGGCTTCGTTTCGTGTGATCAAAATCGATGATGAGCCCTTGAGGTGCCAACTCGAGCAATTCATCGATGACAGGGAGCGGTATCGGGACGAAGCTAATGTTTCGGATGTCTCGGTCCAGTTTGCTTTGCAACATGTTTTGAACGAAACGATTGATTGTCGACCAATCACGAATGTAGAGACTGCTGTGACGGTCGTTCGCTTCATTGAAGAACGCAATCTCATTATCAAGTGAATCCAGAAACGGTTTCTTGATCCCGCGCTCCATATGACTTAGAAACAGGATCTCTGCGATTTCGTGATCCGACAGCGTCTCAAGCGTATTGTAGTCCGGGAAATCGATTGCAGTGAATGTCGTTTGGTTATTTAAATACTTAGACGAGAATGAAGCGAGTTCATGCGCTTCGATATATCGGAAACGCGACCTAGAAGATTGCCTCATTCCTTTGATATCGGTTCGACAAATGATCATCGGTCTTGTGACGGAAAGGGCCTCTGTGATGTCGGCCAATGTCACGCCATGTAGCGTAAAGCGCTGGACATCTCGGTCTTGTTTTAAATAAAAGAGTTGTTTTGACATATGGTATCCCCTCGGTTTGACATACTACATTTATAGTAGCAAAAACACATGATTTCCGCTATCTTGAGACGGTTCAAGAGGGTTGAGTTCGATACATTTGGGAAAATAGAAGTATACTTGAGGAAACGAATAGGAAAGGCGGGTTCCACATGTGGGGATTGAAACGTAGTTTTCCTGAGCTCGCTACGTCCCGGTTTATCCTGCGAGAGCTAGAACCGCGTGATGCTAGAGCACTTTATACCATCTTATCCACTGAAGAAGTGATGCGTTATTATGGGTCGGACCCGTTGCTTGCTGTTTATGAGGCGAAAAATGTCATCGCCTATTTTAAAGACCAGTTTCAACAAGGCAAAGCGATTCGCTGGGCCATCTGTGATCGATTGACAAACGAGTTGATCGGGACAATCGGTTTTCATAATTGGACACCCCAGTATTACCGGGCTGAAATCGGATTCGAAGTTTCTCCTCATTATTGGAGACAAGGTGTGGCTTTTGAAGCGGCAACTGCCGTCATCCGACATGGATTCGAAGAGTTCAAGTTTCACCGAATCTCCGCCTTGGTGGCACCAGGGAATGAGGGATCGAATCGCCTCGTTCAAAAACTCGGATTTATAGAAGAAGGTCTCTTACATGATTATGCATACAGCCATGGTCGGTTCATGGATTTGACGATGTATCGGCTACTCAAAACAGAATGGGAAGAAAAGGAGCACTCGATGATATGAAAGCACTCGTATTGTTACATGGATTGTGCGGTTCGCCAACATATTTTGAACAGCTAGAACCGTTATTGAATGCCGAAGTTCATGCATTCACACTTCCGGGGCATGCAGGAACGGAAGTCGGACCAGAAACGATGGACCAGTTCGCAGATTGGGTCATGGAAGAGATTCGACTCCGAAACCTTGAACAACCACTCGTTATCGGACATTCGTTTGGAGGATATGTGACGACCAACCTCGTTCGTCGATATCCTGAAGAACTATCCGGCTTTGGATTGATGCATTCGACCGCTGCCTCTGATTCAGAAGAAGCAAAAGAAAAACGGAACGGGGCAATCAACAAGGTCATTGAAGAAGGGGTGAAGCCGTTTATCGACGGGATGATCCCGAATGTCTTTTCGAAGGAGTCAAATCCTGCACTCATCGAACAAGCAATCGAGATTGGATACGAGATGTCGGTTGAAGGGGTTGTAAACGCACAACGAGCAATTCGTGACCGTGAAGACGAAGTCGATACTGTTCAGGCGACTGAACTCCCTGGTTTATTCATTTATGGGGAGAAAGATCCGAATATGGACGAGACACGGGCATTTTTAGGTGCAGAACGTCATGTGACAGCGATTGTCCCATACAGTCATATGGGGATGATGGAAGACCCGATGGAAGAAGCAGAGATCGTGAATAAGTGGATTCAGGAGGTAGAGCATGGGAAAATATAAATTAATTGCCATGTCGGGGAGTCTTCGAAAGAAGTCTTTTAATACCGCTCTTTTGCATTCGATTATTGAACTGGCTCAAGATGATTTTGATATTGAAGTCGTCTCCATCGAGCTCCCGCTGTTCAACGACGACTTGATTGATCCGGATGAACCAGAAGCTGTGGCCGCTTTGAAGCAGTCCGTTCGAGAAGCCGACGGGTTATTGATTGTCACACCTGAATATAACCATAGCATTCCAGGCGTTTTAAAAAATGCAATCGACTGGCTCTCTCTCGAGCCGGGGACGCCGCTTCGAGATAAACCGGTTATGATTGCTGGTGCCTCTCCGGGCATCCTCGGAACGGCCAGATGTCAAATTCATCTCCGACAAGTATTTGCCACAAATCGTGCAAATGTTTTACCGGGAAATGAAATTTTCATCACACATTGTAAAGAGAAGATAGATGATACTGGATTGCATGATGAGAAATCGATTCATCAAATCAATAAAACATTATTGGAGTATCGTAAATGGATTGAATTTTGGAAGCGTAACGCAAAAAATTAACTTGAAGTCGCTCTTTTTGTTTGATAGAAAGGAATTGTGAAAACAAACACAAGAGGAGCGACACCAAAATGGAAACTTACATCGAACTGTACAATGGCGGCGAATTAGGTGATCGGGCGGTAATGAACGATGGAATGACGTTTGGACGGATGACGATTGTTGAATTGTTCTATCAATCTAATCATATTTTTGGTTACGTAAAAGAGAATGGTGAAAAACGTTTCTTCCTTGAACCGATTTCAGAGGACGACACGTTTACTGTGGACGGCACGACATATTCACTCCAACAGTTTATCGCGTTGTTCTAAATAGAATAGATGTTTGGTTGAACGCAAGCGACTCGCTTGCGTTTTTTTGTCATTTTCGTCACGATTGAGAGTGAGGTGATGAGAATGAAACTAGTAGCAATTGAACCGACACCAAGTCCGAATAACCTAAAGATTATTGTGGACCCTCCGTTTGAGGGGAGAGGCACCACATACGACAAAGCGAGTACCGATGCCCCGACGATTATTCAAGAAATCGTTGGTCTTCGAGGCGTCAAATCGGTATATGCGGTATCTGATTTTCTTGCCGTTGAGCGTCATCCGAAACATGACTGGCACGACGTCATGAATGAAATCCGACGGGCGTTCGGGGAACAGGTCGAGGAAGTCGAATCTACACAAATGGATACGGATTATGAGCCGGTCCATGTATCCGTCCAGTTCGTGCTTGATGTCCCGATGCAGTTGAAGCTCGTCAAAGGGGACGAGGAAAAACGAATCGGGCTGTCGAAACGATTCGTCGACGCGGCCATGGAAGTTCAAGCACAGGTGAAGAACGTCATTCAAGACCGTCGTTGGGTAGAACAAGCCCCACGCTATGGTGAATTGGATGAGGTCAGTGTCGTCGCTCAGGAAGAATTAGAAGCTGCGTATCCACAAGAACGAGTGGAGCGCATCGTGGCTCGAGCGTTTGGGCGCGAGGCTGACTTTGAAGCAAATGCGAACCACTTGCAATCTGACAATTGGAAAGACCGGATGGCTTTCTTAGACGAATTAGACATTCAAGACGAGAATATGGTGTATTTCCGCCGTGCACTCGAAGATTCCGTGATGGCGATTCGCCGACAAGCTGTCGTCATGATCGGGATGTTTGAAGAACGTCGTGAGGAATATGTCACATATATCGAACAAGCTCTTGTGGACGCTTCTCCGATTGTGCGACGTACGGCTGGGGACACTGTCTCAGATTGGGCATTACCTCAATCTCAACCTTCGATGATCGAGGCGCTGAAAGACAAAAATAAACTTGTCCGTTGGCGTGCGGCTCGTTTCTTGTTCGATTGTGGAGACGAACGCGCTGTTTCGGCTTTGACAGTTGCCGAACAAGACCGCGAATTTGAAGTTTCATTGCAGGCACGACTCGCGAAAGAACGCATTACAAGCGGAGAAACGGCTCTCGGAACAGTATGGCAACAAATTTCAAACCGTACGAAGTGATGTTTCGTTCGACATGTGATGAATCAATTTCATTTACATTTTCAGGAAAGGAGAGGGGTCCGCAAGGCGGATTTCCTCTCTTTTTCGATATCTTATATGCACATTTCACCATTTGACTAACATTTGATGTAAGCGTTTCGACAATAGGTAAAATGTCACTGTTCCCCTGTCGAACGATAGGACCTACATCTTGGTTTCATATTGGTACACTAGATTTATCACAGATGAACAAAGGAGCCATACTTATGATGTTGTTTGCAGAAACGCCTGAACTTGTAGCTTATAAAGAAGTGGTAGGAGAGACGATGGTCGTCACGTTTGAATCGATGCATAGTGAGACGTTCTCCATTTCGGCTCAAGTCCGGTCTGATCTCGATATCGCTGATTCGTTGTTCATGACCGGTTGGCAACAGTACATGGAACAAGCTAAAGTTTCGTAAAAAAGGTAAATAATATAAGGAAAATCATTACAAACGTCTGCACTTTGTATACACTAGTGCTATAGACGTTTTTTTATTTTGTTGAGGAGAGTGGGATCCATGAAAAAAACTTGGTTACTCGCCGTCGTTTTTTTATTTTGTTGAGGAGAGTGGGATCCATGAAAAAAACTTGGTTACTCGCCGTCGTGACGGCAATCATACTAGTCGTAGCAGCATGTGGAAAAGAAGAGGCGAAACCGAGTCAAGTGAATAGCGATTCGTCTGAACCACCAGCTCCATTAACACTTGATACGGAAATGGCATATGATGCTTCAGCCAATACATTATCGGCAACTGTCAAGATGACAAACCCGAATGAAGAGGCGGCGAAGGTGACGTTCAATTCATCACAACGCTTCCAATTGATTATCAAACAAGGGGACGAAACCGTGTTTGACTATGGTAGCAAATATATGTTCACGGAATCGATTATCGAAGAGACGTGGGAAGCGGATGAACAAAAGATCTTTGATGAGGTATTTCCATTAGAATTGGCAGCTGGTGAATACTCGGTCGAAGTGATCGGACTCGGTCAAGTCGATGGAGCACCAGAAATCGCTGTGACGGATGAGACGTCCTTCACTGTTGAACGAGCTGTAGAAGAGCCAGACGAGGACACAACTGAAACGCCAGAAGAAACGCCTGCATCTGAACCGCAAACAGACGGTGCGTTCCGCGATGTGACAATCGATGTGAATGATACGATGATTCAAGTCAGTGGCTTCACGGAAGAAGTAGAGTTTGAATGGTCTGTGTCAGACGGGCATAACTTATATGCACAAGGTGCGGCAGAAGTGACGGGTGGAAGCTTCACATTTGGTGTGTTACTCGATGAAGCGCCAGCGGAAGGTCAAAAATTATTCCTCGAATTGACACCGATTGGTGGAGAAGTTACGTCATTCCAAATTCAATAATCATGAGACGGAAACGAATGTTTCCGTCTTTCTTTTGTATATCGCTAGTTGACGGGGTTTGTGAATTATCAGACAATAAAACGAAATGAGAGAATTATGGGAGGGTCATTCATGCAACAACATATTATCGAATCAACACATGTCAAACCGACCATCGATCCGCAGGCAGAGATTCGTCAACGAATCGATTTCTTGAAAGCGTATGTGAAATGTGCCGGTGCAAAAGGACTTGTCCTCGGAATTTCAGGGGGACAAGACTCGAGTTTGGCAGGGAAGTTATGTCAGCTCGCCATGGAAGAACTACGAGCAGAAGATGCGGGGGACTACACGTTTTATGCGGTAAGATTACCGTATGGCGAACAACATGATGAAGATGATGCCCAACTCGCCCTCGAGTTCATCCGTCCGGACAAGTCCCTCACTGTCAATATCAAGCCTGCCGTCGACGCATCGGTAGAAGCGTTCCGACAAGCGACGGGTCTTGAGTTGAGTGACTTCCATAAAGGGAACACGAAAGCGCGTGAACGGATGAAGGCGCAATATGACATCGCGGCAACGTTTGGTGCCCTTGTCGTCGGTACGGACCATGCAGCGGAATATGTGACGGGATTCTACACGAAACATGGAGACGGGGCGTGTGACCTCACACCGTTGACTGGTTTGAACAAACGTCAAGGGAAGGCGTTGCTTCACGAACTAGAGGCGCATGAACGAGTCATTTATAAAGTGCCGACAGCAGATCTTGAAGACGGTCGTCCTGGCCTGCCTGACGAAGTGGCGCTTGGCATGACATATGACCAATTAGATGATTATTTAGAAGGTAAATCCATCGATCCGGTGATTGCAGAGCGGATTGAGACGATTTTCAAACGTTCACGTCATAAGCATCATATGCCTGCTTCACTGTACGACGAGTGGTGGCAATAAGAGAAAGGAGAAGCCGTCTTGATGACGGCTTCTCCTTTGTATGTCTTACGCTTTTTTGAACGGGACGAATTGGATGATGAGAATACATGTAAAGGCGATGAAACTGAGAAGTGGGATGGTAACAAAGCCGAAATAATTCACCCAGCGAATGAGGCAGTCGTTCGTGCAGAAGGCTTCTCCGTTCGGAATACGTTCTAGGATGACGTGATAGAGACTGATACACCAGCCGGCACCGGCCATGATTCCGACGAACAATCGATTCACATCACGGGCGGTCAACATGATCGTCAAGTAATAGATGGCGAGTGGATACATAAAGATGCGTTGGAACCAACACAGTTTACATGGTAAGAAAAGCATGACTTCAGAGAAGTAAAGGCTGCCAAGCGTCGCGACGGTCGCAACGATAAAGGCGAAATGATGACGTTGCATCAGATTTCCTCCTAACAATCAAATTGATGAATAAACATGATATGATACATTGAAACAAATACTTATTCAGTATACAATCTTTCAAACGATAGAGAAACAGGTGACGTCATGCAAGTATCGGAAGTAGAAGTGTTAATTATCCTTGCAGAAGAATTGAATATGCGCAAAGCGGCGGAGCGGTTATTCGTCTCTCAACCGGCGCTCAGTCAACGGCTCGTGACGATTGAACATCAATGGGGAAAAAAGATTTTTGTCCGTTCGACACGCGGTCTTGCCTTGACGCCAGATGGGGAGAAAATCATCGAGTTCGCCAAGAAGATGTACAGTGAAGAACAAGAGTTGCGAAGCGAGCTGACAGCAAATCCTGGAGAAGTATACGGGACGTTAAAGATTGCTGTTGCTTCCATCATGGGTCAGTATTGGCTCCCGAAAGTGTTAAAGACGTTCGTGGAGCGATATCCGTCTGTCCGTGTCAAGTTAGTCACCGGATGGTCGAGTGAAATGATGCGTTACATGCTTGAGGAGAATTTTCATATCGGCATCATTCGAGGAAATCCGGATTGGCGCGGGGAGCGGATGAAGCTGTTCTCTGACTCCTTACACTTGGTCGATTTAAAAATGACAGACCTGTCCCAACTAAAAAATAACGAACGATCATTTATTCAATTTAAGAGCGACTCGACATATTACCAGGAAATATTAGAATGGTGGCAGGAACGATTTTCGAGCCCGCCGCTCACCACACTCGTCGTAGACCAGATTGAAACGTGTAAACAGATGGCGTTACATGGAATCGGCTTCGCCATTTTACCGGAGTCGACCATTAAAGATGTCAATGAAATGAACAAGATTCCGTTGACGTCCTCGAGTGGTGTCCCGCTCGTTCGGGACACGTGGATGCTGTCGACAGAATCGATGTTGGAATTGGCACAAGTACAAGCATTTTGGAACATTGTTGAAGAAGTTACCAAGGAGACTGAATCATGAATTGGGCAATCGAAGCAAGAAGACAACTGCATTTAATCCCGGAAGCTGGATATGAAGAATTCAAAACACAGGCGACTCTCGAACAACTGATCCGTTCGCTCGATTCGCCGCGTGTTCATATCACGCACTGGCGGACGGGTCTTTTCGTTCGCGTGGATGGTCTCGTCGGGGAGAAGACAATCGGGTACCGAGCCGACATGGATGGGTTGCCGATTACCGAGGAGACCGGATTGGAGTTTGCATCGATTCACGAGGGTATGATGCATGCGTGCGGTCATGATGTCCATATGTCTATCGCGCTCGGATTAATCAAACGAGCGGTCGAAGTCCCGTTCAACCACCATCTTGTTGTCTTCTTCCAACCAGCTGAAGAAGGGCCAGGCGGGGCAGAACCGATGGCGAAATCCGAATTATTCTATCACTTCCGTCCGGACGCGCTATTTGGATTACATGTCGCGCCTGAATATCCGGTCGGGATGGTAGCTTCTAGACCAGGTGTATTATTCGCAAGTGCACGTGAACTCCATATTACGATTCATGGAAAGGGAGGGCACGGTGCATTCCCTCACGCAGGAATTGATGCCGTTATCGTCCAAGCCGCCCTCATCATGCAACTGCAAACCATCGTTTCACGGAACATTGATCCGATGGGAAGTGCGGTCGTCAGCATCGGGAAAGTCGCAGCGGGAACAAAAGAGAACATCATCGCCGATACAGCCAAGTTAGATGGAACGGTACGAGCGTTATCTGACAAGGAGATGGTTGTACTCGAGAGCCGAATTCGTCAAATCATCGCCGGTGTCGAAATGACGTATAATGTTCAGATCGACCTTGAATTCGGCAATCGTTATCATGAGGTCGTCAACGATGAGCGCTATCTTTATCAGTTCGAAGAAGCGGTCGAAGAGGTAGGGTATTCGTATAAGACATGTGTTCCTGCCATGACAGGGGAAGACTTCGGATATATGCTGAAACAAGTTCCTGGATTCATGGTTTGGCTAGGTGTGAACGATATGGGGTCGGGTCTCCATCAATCGACACTCAACCCGGACGAACGAGCGATTGAAGTAGCCATCGAATTGTTTGACCACTATTTCCGCACGGTCATGATTCAATAACACGAAGCGGTCTCCATTGAGACCGCTTTTAGTGTGCCCCAAAAAGAGTGAAGTGTGAGCAAAAAGGGAATCAAATATGAATGTAAAGCGACAATTCTGTGGCGATTGCTCAAATGTGAACATTTTGCAAACTCGAGCATTGAGACATTACAGCGCAATATAAAATCATTATGATGGAAGTATCGAAGGGTATTCATCTGTGATTGTCGTTTCATACATGGGTTCGAAGCGATAGAGAGAGATAGGAGGTAATCAATAGATGTTTCAAGATCCTGTCCTGATGAGCCGAGCATTGACGGCACTCACATTAGGTTTTCATGTGATTTTTGCCACACTCGGCGTCGGGGTTCCACTTTTAATCTTATTGGCAGAATTTTTAGGAATTCGTAAAAAAGACCCGAAATATACCCTTATGGCTCGCCGGTGGTCACGCGGGTATGTCGTGACAGTAGCTGTCGGGGTTGTAACGGGTACAGCAATCGGTCTACAGCTTTCGCTATTATGGCCGAACTTGATGCGCGTCGCGGGTCAAACGATTGCACTTCCACTATTCATGGAGACGTTCGCTTTTTTCTTCGAAGCGATTTTCCTTGGGATTTACTTGTATACGTGGGATCGGTTTAAAAACCCGTGGCATCACATGCTACTCGGGATTCCAGTCGCAGTCGGTGCATTATTCTCTGGGTTCTTTATCACAACGGTAAACAGCTTTATGAACCAACCAGTAGGGTTCGATATTGTCGATGGTCGTTTAGCGAACGTCAGTCCGCTTGAAGCGATGTTTAGTCCAGCTATGCCGACGAAGATGGCACACGTACTGACGTCTGCGATTTTAACGTCTGCGTTCATCCTAGCAGCGATTGCAGCTGTACAGTTGTTACGTCAACGTCGTAATCAACTCGACAAGATGTCGATTGAATATCACAAAAAAGGTCTTCGCTTGACGATGACAGTCGCTTTGATTTTTGCGATTGCGACAGCACTTGTCGGAGACTTCTCAGGTAAGTATTTGGCACAATATCAGCCGGATAAATTAGCAGCAGCGGAATGGCATTTTGAAACCTCCTCCGAGGCTGAGTTGATTCTTGGTGGTTGGTTAGAAGATGACGGTGAAGGCGGATATGAAGTTCGAGGCGCCTTAAAAATTCCTTACGCGCTTTCAATTCTTGCCGGTGGTGTTCCGAACTATGAAGTGACAGGTCTCAATGAATTTGCGAAAGAAGACCAGCCACCGCTCTTTGTTCACTACTTGTTTGATGCGATGGTCGGAATCGGGATGCTTCTAGCGCTCATCTCCTTCCTATTCGTATTAGGGCGTTATATTAAACGTTTGAACCAGTTCAGTAAACCGATGCTCTTTGCGATTGCAGCCGGTGGACCGCTTGCGATGGCAGCGATTGAATTCGGTTGGTTCTTCGCTGAATTTGGTCGTCAACCGTGGGCGCTTTATGAGTTGATGCGTACGAGTGAAGCAGCTACGACATCGGCGAATGTCGGTTGGATGCTTGTCGCTTTCGCGATCCTCTATGCGGTACTCGGAACAGTCACAGTGGTCGTTCTATCACGTCTGTTCAAAGAGAACCCAGTAGGGAAAGAACTAAAACAATCCGAACATCGTGGTGAAGCGATGTTTGCGGATGAAGTGTGATCGGAGGGTATGACATGCAAATTCAAGAGTTAGGGATTGCCGTCTTATGGACGTTCCTATACGGCTATCTCATCGTCGCATCGATTGACTTCGGTGCTGGCTTCTTCGCATTCTATAGCCGTTATACAAAACGGGATCACTTGGTGAACCGTCTCGTTAAACGGTATTTGTCACCGACGTGGGAAGTGACGAACGTGTTTTTCGTCTTCTTCTTCGTCGGGATTGTCGGATTCTTTCCGGATACAGCTTATTACTATGGAACGGCGTTACTCGTTCCGGCATCCGTCGTGTTGATTTTACTCGCGATTCGCGGTAGCTTTTACGCATTCGCGAACTATGGGTCGAAAGAAAGCACGCTGTATATGTTCCTATACGGAGCCACAGGATTACTCATCCCAGCTTCGATGTCGACCGTATTGACGGTCAGTCAAGGTGGATTCATCACCGAGACGGAAAACGGCGTCTTCTTTGACGGCGCGAAGTTGTTCACCAATTTTTATTCATGGACAGTCGTCATCTTGGCGATTGTTTCAGTCCTCTATATTAGCGCGATGTTCCTCTTGTTCTATGCGGACAAGGCACGCGATCAAAATGCCGTCGAACTCGTCAGAAAATGGGCGCTCTTCTGGAGCGTTCCGACGATTATCGCTTCTGGGCTCGTCTTCTTCGGTTTGAAGTCGCAAGCTGCTTGGCACTACGAGAGCATCTTAGGAGGAAACTGGTGGTGGTTCGCAATGAGCTTCCTCTTCTTCGTGATTGCCGTCTCATTCGTTTATATGAAGCGAAATTACGGGATTGCTTTCTTGATGGTCATGGGACAATTCTTCATGGCATGGTTCGGCTACGGATATTCACACTTACCGTATATCTTGTATCCGTATATCGATATCAATGGAAGTGTCGTCAACGAGTCGATGGCGGTGGCACTCGTCATCGTATTCATCTTAGGGTTGCTCCTTCTCGTTCCGGCGCTCTACTTGTTGCTCCGTTTGTTCCTGTTTGACAACGATTATGTACGTGGGAAACGTTCGAGCGGAAAAGCGTGATTGAAAAGATGGGATTTCCTTCATACGGAGGAGATCCCATCTTGTTTTTTTATATAGAGTTTTCAAGTGGAATCAGTTACACTGAACGAAGAATCAAGAAGAGAACATGTGTAGGAAAGGGATGTAATATCATGACAGGTGAATTTGCAGTCATTGGATTAGGGCGGTTTGGTGGGTCAATCGTCCGTGAGTTGTCTTCAAACGGATATGACGTCCTCGCCATCGATTCAGATGAAGAACGCGTCAATGAGTTCATGGGTTTGGCCACTCATGCCGTGATCGCGGATACGACAGATGAAAACGTGTTGAAGAGTTTGGGGATTCGTAACTTTGAACACGTCATCGTTGCCATCGGTGAAAACATTCAAGCTTCGATTTTAACGACGTTGATCTTAAAAGAACTTGGCGTCCAAATCATCACTGTCAAAGCGACAAACGATTACCATGAAAAAGTTCTCCGTCGCATCGGTGCAGATAATATCGTCCACCCAGAACGTGACATGGGTGTTCGAATCGCAAACGGTTTGATGAGCCAGAGCATTTTAGATTATCTTGAATTATCAAATGAACATTCGATTGTTGAAATCAAAGCGTCAGATAAGTTATCGAACAAATCGCTCATCGATTTGGACTTCCGTGCGAAGTATGGGGTCAACATTGTCGCCATTCGTCGTGATGATGATGTCATCATTTCGCCGCAGGCGGATGAGATGATCTTATCAGAAGATATTTTGATTATCATCGGAAAAGATACCGATTTAGACAGACTTGAACGGACGTTACGTTCGAAATAAAAAAAGACCTCTTGAGCGATACCGTGATCGTTGAATCGATTGATCCAACTCGGCGGTTTGACGCAAGAGGTCTTCTCTTTTTTTTAGATTAACTTCATCGCTTTCAATCCATATTCGATTCCATCTTCAAGAATCGATTTCGTCACAAAGTCCGCAACGTCTTTCGCTTCAGAACGAGCATTTCCCATGGCAATCCCTGTCCCTACATATTGGAGCATGGCCAAGTCGTTCAAAGCGTCTCCAAACGCGTACGTATTCTCAAGTCGATAACCGTTCGCTTCGATAAAGTGACGAATGCCGTCGGCTTTACTAGCACCTTTATTGATGACGTCCATCGCATGTGGATGCCAGCGGATGAAGTCGAACTCATGATAGGCATCGAGATAGTGATGCTCATCTTCAGGTGTACAGTAAAGGAGCGTCTGATAGACGTCTTCTTCTGCGTGGAAGTTTGGTTCGTAGCGAGGAATCGGCATGTCGAGTTCTCCGAGTGATTGCTTGACGATGGCGTCATCCGGTTTTGAAGCGCCGCCGCGATCTTGTCCCAGGTAGACGAGAGTATGGTCGTTCGAAGCGGCATGAGTCGTCAAACGACCGAGCGCATCTTTAGATAGGGTGTTGCGATACACGATTTCACCTTTATGCACGACGATTTGACCGTTGTAACAAACGAGGCTATCGATTCCGACACGTTCCGGGATATCTGATAACATCGCTGGTCCTCGTCCCGTCGCGATAAATGTCTCGACGCCGTTTTCACGAAGCGCTTGAATCGCTGAAATCGTTGAAGGTGGAATATAGCTACCTTCATGCAAGAGTGTGCCGTCAATGTCGAAAAAAACAACTTTTTGATCTTCCATTTGATTCACCATTCTTTCTCTTTGTCTAAAAAATATGTTTTTCAATCCCACTAAAAGGATAACACGAAATAGGGAAACTACCACGAATATCACATCGTTAGTGAAATATTGCCATGATATGAGCTATAATGAAAAAAGAATCTTACGGACATATTCGAGAATCACTTATGTTTCACATAGATGTATTAATAATTGAAGTAAGGAGAGATTAAATGAAGTTTGTTAAGAACCACCAAACAGCCGTGTTCGCATTAGGCGGACTAGGAGAAATCGGGAAGAACACATACGTTGTTCAATTCCAAGATGAAATCATCGTCATCGATGCGGGAATCATGTTCCCAGAGGATGACTTGCTTGGGATTGACTATGTGATTCCCGATTACTCGTATTTGATTAAAAACAAGGACAAGGTAAAAGGGGTATTCATCACGCACGGTCACGAAGACCATATCGGGGGAATTCCATTCTTACTCAAGCAAGTCCAATTACCGATTTATGCGACGAAACTTGCGCTCGGTTTGATTAAAGTAAAACTCGAGGAGCATGGATTGTTGCGTGAGGCGGAACTCCACGAAATCGATGAGGATTCACTCATCAAGTTCCGTAAAACGAGCATTTCGTTCTTCCGGACGACGCACTCGATTCCGAACTCGCTCGGTGTTGTCGTCAAAACACCACAGGGGAACATCGTCCATACAGGTGACTTCAAGTTCGACTTCACTCCAGTCGGTGAACCTGCCGACCTCGCGAAGATGGCGGAAATCGGAAAAGAAGGCGTGCTCTGCCTCTTGTCTGATTCGACAAATGCGGAAGTCGAAGGCTTCACCATGAGTGAGAGCGTCGTCGGGGGGACGATTAGCGAGACGTTCCGTAAAGCGGATGGTCGAATCATCTTCGCCACATTCGCATCGAACATTTATCGTTTACAACAAGTCGTCGATGCTTGTGCTGAGACTGGGCGTCATCTCATGATTTTCGGTCGTTCCATGGAGAAAGTCATGACGATCGGGCAAGAGCTCGGATTCATCAACGTTCCGAAAGGGATGATCATTGAAGCGAATCAAATGCGTCACTATGACCCGAACGAGATTGCCATTCTTTGTACCGGTTCACAAGGTGAACCGATGGCCGCGCTTAGTCGTATCGCGAACGGAACACACCGTCAAGTGTCGATTATCCCAGGAGACACGGTCATCTTCTCATCTTCTCCGATTCCGGGGAACGCCATCTCGGTCGGGAAGACGATTGACCAGTTGTATAAAGCAGGGGCTGACGTCGTGTACGGAAAATTGACGAACATTCATACGTCTGGACACGGTTCACAACAAGAACAGTTGTTAATGATTCGTCTTCTCAATCCAAAATTCTTTATGCCGATTCACGGAGAGTATCGCATGCTGAAGAAACATGCGGAGCTTGCTGAATCAGTCGGGATTCCGAAAGAAAATAGCTTCGTCATGGATAACGGAGAAGTGCTCGCTGTCGATTCTGAGTCGGCTGCGGTCACTGGTAAAATTTCTGCGAACGCCGTTTACATTGATGGGAATGGAATCGGCGATATCGGGAATATTGTATTAAGGGATCGTCGTATCCTTTCTGAAGATGGACTTGTCGTCGTTGTCATCAGTATCGATGGCAAAACACGTAAACTCGTTTCAGGACCGGATATCATCTCGCGTGGATTCGTCTATATGCGTGAATCAGGTAGCTTGATTCGTGACGGCGAACGTCTGTTGAAGAAAACGGTCGAGCAAGGGTTGTCAAATAAACAGATGAAGTGGTCGGAGATGAAGCAACTCGTATCTGATACGCTCACACCGTATTTGGCACAAAAGACGCGGAGACACCCGATGGTCCTGCCGATTATTATGGAAGTATGATCGAACGGGCTGTAGGTGACTACAGCCCGTTTTTTGAACCGCGAAGGAGGAGGGGAACTCATGGCTAAGGAAAAAGGGAAAAAAGGATGGCTCAAGTGGGGATTGGTCATCATCGCGGTCATTTTTCTCATCACACTTGTGTATCATCAAGTGAAACCGTTACCGGATGGGGTGTCACGACAATCTGAACCATATCTCATTTCAGACGATCAAATCGATTTTCTTCATGATTTGACATATCAAGGAGAGGATACGGAGATTGTCGAGCAAGAAATTTTTAAGGAAGTCGAGCGAGCGATTCGAGAAGCTGAGGAATATATCGTCATGGACTTTTTCTTATTCAATCCATATTCCAATGAAGACCGACAATATCCGGATATCACATCGCGATTGTCATCAGCTCTTCTAGAGCAAATAGAGCGATACCCGGATTTGAAAGTCGTCTTTATTACAGACGATATCAATACGACGTATAACGGACACGTTTCCGACCACTTCGATGTGCTTGAAGAGGCGGGAGTCGAAGTCGTATACACGAATCTCGATGCACTTCGTGACCCGAACATTTTGTACTCCACGTTTTATCGGATGGCGATTCAATGGTTTGGGGATAGTCAGGACGGCTGGTTGCCGAATCCGATGGCCTCGTCGGCACCGGATATTACCGTCCGGGCGTATTTACGATTACTGAACATTAAAGCGAACCATCGAAAAGTGATGGTGACAGAAAATGAAGGGTTTGTGCTATCGGCGAACCCGCATGATGCAAGTGGATATCACTCTAACGTCGGTGTCCATTTAAAAGGCCCTATTTTAAAAGAAATTGTGGAAGGGGAGCAAGCGGTCGCGACGTTCTCCAAAGGCGATGCGCGACGTTTCCCGGATGATGAGGCGTTGTCAACGATTGAGAGCGAACCGACCGAGGCGCCGATGGAGATTCGTTACGTCACGGAAGGGAAGATTCAGGAGTCGGTGCTCGATGCGATGAACGAGGCGACGGAAGGGGATACAATATGGATCGGTATGTTCTATTTGGCTGACCGAAATATCATTCAAGCGATTGAAGATGCCGCCGGCCGAGGCGTGACCGTGAACATGATTCTCGACCCGAATACGAACGCATTTGGTCGTTCAAAATCGGGATTGCCAAACTTACCTGTGACGGCAGAACTGAATACCGTCAATCCTGAACATATCGAAATTCGTTGGTATGATGTCGGCAAAGAACAATATCATCCAAAAATCCTCTATGTGGACGGGGAAGAGAAGACAGTCGTCCTAGGTTCTGGGAATTATACGACACGAAATATGAACGACTACAACCTTGAGGCAGACGTCGAGGTAAAAGGAGTAGACGATACAGCTTTCTTTGATGAAGTAGACGATTATTTCAATCGCTTATGGAATAACGAGAACGGAACGTATACTGTGGCATATGACGAGATTCAAACCGATCTCCCGCTCGGAAAGTACGTGATGTATTGGCTTCAAAAAGTGACATGGACGATGACATACTAAAAAACAGCTATCCTCAGATTAAGGATAGCTGTTTTGACGTTAGTTCGTCTCGATTGGATTAAACTCGTTCGTGTATTCATATAAGAATTTCCCGGTCTCTTTCAAGACGTCACTCTTACGGTGAAGCGAGAAGTGGTCGTACGGTACGGTCTCTGTTTGAATATTATTCGTGTACTCTTCGAGTAACAGAGAACTTTCCGGCTCGATCAAATTGAACTCGCCGCCTCTTCCAGAGAAGGAGAGGACTTGGACAGATCGTGGCCACGTCTCAAGTTTTGACTGGAAGGCCTGTAACCCATCCGAATTCGGTGATAAGTCACGGATGGCAGGGCTACCTGTGTTGATTCCAAAGTTACTAGCCGATAGGCCGAAGTTTGCAAGTCGGGTGCCCCCGAATGGACTATCGAACGTGACGAACTTATCGATGATGTATGTGTCCTGATTCAAAATGTAGTTGGCAGCCGCAACGCCACCCATACTATGACCGAGGATATACATGCGTTCGAATGAGCGATTTCTCGTTTTCTTATACGTTTCAATGGCAGCATTTAACCATTTCGTTTGATTGTTCAAAGAAGCTTCTGCATCCTCGAACTCGATTCGAACGATTGGACGATTCGAACTATAGTCATAAATTTCGCAGTCGG
>NZ_JAPEHX010000054.1:0-20588 GCF_028823655.1 Exiguobacterium sp. B2(2022)
TTCACGTCAACGTTGAATAAGCCCATCGACTTTGTTTCACCTTCGTCGATAAAGTTCAACGGTTGGTTCGTCACGGCTCGATACATCTTGAGCTGTTCTGGGATTTGGAATCGGTACGTCGATCCTTCTCCATATGGATGTCCGTTCGCAAGCGCCCAATTGTAGTCAATTTTGACGATCGAATCCGTCGTGACGACATCTACCGTCCCCCCGGTCTCTGTCGTTTCGGTCACTACATAATCGGTCAAGATTTCATCCTGGATGTCGAGCACTGCTTCCTTCGAAGCTTTTTGATCCGCTACCGGTTCTTCAGATTTCGGCTTATCTGGAGTTGGTGTTTCTCCACCTTCCTCGCTCGGTTGGTCCGGTGGTGCGGTTTCTGTCGCCGGATCACTCTCATCTGAAGGTGTCGGAGTCGTTTCTGGAGAAGCTTCTCCTTCTCCAGGTGAGGTCGCATCCGGAGTCGTTTCTCCAGATGACTCATCAAGCAATTGATTCGATTCTTCTGTGCTCTCTGTTTGGGAAGAATCAACCGTTCCTTCCGCATATGCAAGTTCAGTTACAGCGAACGGCTGTACGACAAGCAAGACGGTCAAGACAATGGATAACCATCGTTTCATGTACGTTTCCTCCTGTGTCTTTGTTTGTAGACATCACAAACGTGGAACAAGGAGACTCGCCTCAAAGAACACACCAAAAAAAGGCCGCCTTCTCAAGAAGGGACCTTGGTCATTGTTCAGTAATAGATTGAGGCACGATAGTCAGAGGCGCTACGGAACGTCGTCGTACGTTTCTCCGTCACATCCCGTGTCACATCAACGATGCGCCACTTTCCACTAATAAATACTTCATTCCAAGCATGATACCCCGTCACTCCCTTTGCGGAACCCATGACAAGACGGGTCGGAATGCCTTGCGCGCGTAGAAGTGCTGCATTCAACGAAGCGAAGTCATAGCAAATCCCACGTTTCGTCCGTAACGTTGTCGCGTGATCAGGCAAATACGTAGAAGTGAGTTTGGTGAGTTTTTTATAGTCATAGGCAATGGTCTTGCCGACATGACGGCTTGTCACGAGCGTTTGCTGTGAAGTAGAGTAGGATGAACGTGACAGCGACGAAGCGAGGCGCGACGTCACACGATCGATGAAAACGTTTTGAGTCGAATGGAGATACGGTGCCGATGAGTGTATGAGACGGACCGTTTTCTGAAGGAGGCTGATGCGCTTATAGCGTTTGCCGTCCGATGACTGATAGAGCGCGAATGTATAATCCCCGTTCCCGTAGTTTAAATTGAAATGATTCTTCCCCTTGTAGACATCATGATAGCGAACCTGCTTGCCTTGTCGAATCTCTAATTTAAATGAGCCTTTGTCTTGGCTCGAGATATACACGTCAACTTTCCCCGTCCGTGTATCGACACGCGTACTCGCCGCATCTACGGCGGCAGGTCGCAACACAATCAAAGCGAACAACAATACCAACATCCCCGTGAAGAATTTCTTCATGAGACGAACCTCCTTTGGAAACTGGCTGCCATGTTAAAGGCCCTTTAGCTTTGCGTCACTAGCTTTCGCATAGTTTTGCCATTATCAGTGAAGTCTTACATGACTAATTTAGCATATAGGTATATTGAACCTCTTAATCTTTTTGTGATTCAGGTGAATGTATGTGCTTTTTGAGTCTTTATGCCTAAAAAATCGACCTCTCGGAAGATGAAGTTCCTTAGAACAAATGAAACGGCTGTATGGATATTTCGCTGAATCAACCGAACAACCGTCTTTTTTCTAATCAACTACATGTCTAAAAAGCGTCCCCCTACAAGTCGGATTGTTCCGAGGAACTTGTAGGGGGACGCTTTAATGTGCGGACATATTTTTAAAGTTATCGAGTAACTTTAATCATTTTCTTCATATCTTGATACCCGCTCTGTTTCATCTTCACTGTGACTGTCACGCCTGATTTCTGACGTGGAATCACTAGTTTATAATTTCCTCGGGAATCGACTTTAGCCGTCTTGCTGATGGCTTTCGTCCCGACAAATGCCTGAACCGTCGCCCCTTCGTTCCCTTTACCCGTCACGTAAGTCTGACTCGCCCGAACCGAGTTGACAGAAAATGTACGGAACGTGTTGAGGACACGTAGCGACGTGAGCGGCGAAAGGTTGCCGGCGGCGTCTAACGCACGAACCGATACGGTTGCACCGACTTTTGTCGTCTTCATATCGTAGCGATACACACCCGTACCGCTTGCTTTCGCTTTATACGTGCGGTTGTTGTAGTAAATGTACACCATTGCTCCCTTTTCCGCTTTCCCCGTCACGCGAGTCGATTTGTTCGTGAGCGTGAGTAAAGTCGGTCGATCAGGTGCTTTCTTATCGATGGTGAATGTAAGTTGTGTGATGTTCCCAGCGGCATCCGTCACACGAAGTGTATAAGCTCCAGAAGTACTCACTTTCGTCTGATTGGCAATCCGTCTTCCGTTCAATGTTGCCGTTCCTTCATTGAACTTGATGACGAGATCTTTATTCGTCAATTGACGATGCGTCACACCAGTTACGACTGGGGAGGTGCGATCAATCGTAAACGTTTCGCTCCGCTTGTTCCCATGCTCATCTGTAATCTCCAACGTATACTTCCCTGCTGTGGCAATCGTTGTCCCGGAAAGGAATGGCTTCCCGTTCAATGTTGCCGTTCCTTCTGTAAAGGTTGGTTTCACTTCTCGATAGGCGACTTTTCCTGACGTGAAGCCGCTGACTGCAGGAGGTGTCGCATCAATCGTGAAGTGAACGACCGTCTGATTTCCAGCTCGATCGGTGACGGTTAATGTATAGTTCCCGTCAGTCGTGATGACTTGACCCGATGTGAACGGTTTTCCGTTCAGCGTTGCCTCTCCCTCACTAAATGTCGGTTGAGCGGACGGGTACGTACCTTCTTCTGTCACACCTTGAACCTCGACCGCTGTCTTATCGATGGTGAACGTGATTTTTGTGACGTTCCCTGCCTTATCTTTGACCTCTAGTTCATAGACGCCTTCTTCCGAGACGACTGTCCCACTCGTGAACGTTTTGTCGTTTAAGGTCGCGGTTCCTTCGCTGAAGGTCGGACGTACCGATTGATAGTGTCCGTCAGCCGTCACACCTTGAACTTCGACAGCTGTCTTATCGACGGTGAACATTACTTTGGTGACATTTAAGGCTTTATCTTTGACCACTAGTTCATAGATGCCTTCTTCCGACACGAGCGCCCCGCTCACGAACGGTTTATCGTTCAAAGTCGCGGTTCCTTCGCTGAAGGTCGGACGTACCGATTGATAGTATCCATCAGCTGTCACGCCTTGAACTTCGACCGCCGTCTTATCGATGGTGAACGTGACCTTCGTGACGTTCCCCGCCTCATCCTTGACCACTAAGTTATATACGCCTTCTTCCGATACGACCGTCCCACTCGTGAACGGTTTATCGTTCAAGGTCGCGGTTCCTTCGCTGAAGGTCGGACGTGCCGATTGATAGTATCCATCAGCCGTCACACCCTGAACTTCGACTGCCGTTTTATCGATGGTAAACGTGACCTTCGTGACGTTCCCCGCCTCATCTTTGACCACTAGTTCATAGACGCCTTCTTCCGACACGACCGTCCCACTCGTGAACGGTTTGTCGTTCAAGGTCGCGGTTCCTTCGCTGAATGTCGGACGTGCCGTTTGATAGTGTCCGTTAGCCGTCACGCCTTGAACTTCGACTGCCGTCTTATCGATGGTGAACGTAAGTTTTGTGACGTTCCCCGCTTCATCTTTGACCACTAGTTCATAGACGCCTTCTTCCGATACAATCGTCCCACTTGTGAATGGCTTGTCGTTCAAAGTCGCGGTACCTTCTCCAAAGACTGGAGTAATATTTCGGTTAAGTGATCCGTTTTGAACATTGCTGACGACAGGCGCGGTACGGTCAATCTTGAATGATTGCTTCGTTTCATGTCCAGCTTTGTCTCGAACAATCAGCGTATACGTTCCGTCTGTCGTAATCGATTGACCTGACGTAAACGATTTCCCATTCAACAACGCTACTCCTTCATTGAAGGTCGGTGTTACGATTTGATTGGTCAAACCGTTCGGCACTCCCGTCAAAACAGGCGCTTGCTGATCCAACGTGAAACGCACGGTTGTCTGATTGTTCGCTTCATCCTTAACCACCAACTCATAGGTTCCATCCGTTTCAATACGGACAGGCGATTTGACAACATTGCCATTCAACGTCGCTGTCCCTTCATTGAACGTGAACGAGACAGGCTGAGCATAGAAATGGTCATGTGACACACCTGTCACGATCGGTGCAATCACATCTTGAATCGACTTCGTCCAAACGTCACTCGCCAGCATCCCGTGAGTCGCTTGGATTGAGAATGTTGATTGATTGGTTAACTGTAGGCCGTCGAAGACGAATCGACCCGTTTCATCGGTCGTCACGGTAGATGCGTCTGCGCCGAGTGTCAATGTCACATGTGTCCCCGGTTCCGCCGTTCCTTGAATCGACGTATCTCGGTTCGTCACAGGATCAATCGTCATGACTTCATATCGACGGGATACGGTCTCAGATGTACGATCAATCTCATCCTTCGCATAAGCAGAGAGGCTCACGGTCTCATTGAGCGTGAAGGGACCTTCATAAACAGATGCTTGATTGTTGCGTGTGACATGAATCGTCCCATCGGTCGCCGTCAATCCAACCGTCTGACCTTTCAAATAGATACCACTGTCGAGTGTGACAGTTACGACTGGAACGTCCGTCTTATACACTCGATATGACCATCGATGAATCTTACCGTAAGCATCGGTCATCGAGAAACGTAACGTCCGATCTTCCGGAGTCTTCAAATCGACACGGAACGTCCCGTTCGCTTTCGTTTGAAGCTGTTCTCCGTTCAAGTATAGAGTCGACAACGGAATGAATGATCCCGATACTGACACCTGTCCATCCTGTTCGAATACAGGTGTGCTTTCGAGTCGGAATGGTAACGTATCATATAATTGATTCGTCGCAGTCATCGAATAGACACTGTTCGACCCTGACATAACGACCATTCCATCTTGGGAAGGCGTATAGTACCCGAAGGTGAAGTATGTGCCACGAAGTTGCCCCTTCACATTTACTCCTCCGGTCAATCGTAATCGTCCACCCACGTACACATTGCCGTTCAATACCGTTCCTTGTCCAAGTGTCAATGTGGCACCTGGCATGATGTAAATATCTTGGTTCACCGTTGTGTAACTCCAAGACTCATTTGACTTGACGATGCGCGCATCGACAGGCGTAATTGGAGCGAGCGTTTTAACTGTGAAAGACAACCCTTCCGTCACGATCGTTTCATTCGCATTCATATCTTGAATACGCAAGGACTGGAGTTTCCATGTTGCTGCTTCTTTAGGGAATGCGCTACGAGGCAGCTCCATGTTAAACCCATCTGACGTGACATGTGTACTTGATAATGTCTTGGTTTCATTGATTTCGTTCACAAACGTGGCATCGACTGACTTTAGCTTCAAGTCGTCAGACGCAAAGATTTTGAAGGATTGGAAATCACCTTCATCAAGCTCGAGTGTTGCCGAATCGATTTTTGCGAAGGTTGGTTTGACTGTGTCGGACGAAGGATATCTTAATATAAAACCTTGAGTATCTTCTTCATTTCGATAGATAGTTCGGCTATTCGATTGTGCGTCCACAAGATTCACGAACCCCATGACGTAGCGCCCGGATTCCATCCCATCTTCGATCAAAAGCGTCCCTTCATAGACACCGTCCCCCTGATGATCCATGGACACATACTGCCATGCGCCGGTGATTGGTTTTTTCAAGAAAAAAGACACGTAAGGAATCTGGTTCGAGTCATCTCTCGCCTCGACGCGCACACTCACTTCGTCCCCCACCGTAAATTCTCCTGATTCAATCGTATAGCTAATGAGTTCAGGAGCAGTTGTGTCACTGTTCGTTCCATATACTTCAAACCCTTGGACATCATCTTTTTCACGATAGACGGTTCGACTATTCGATTGTGCGTCCACGAGATTCACGAACCCCATGACGTAGCGCCCGGATTCCATCCCATCTTCGATCAAAAGCGTCCCTTCATAGACACCGTCCCCCTGATGATCCATGGACACATACTGCCATGCGCCGGTGATTGGTTTTTTCAAGAAAAAAGACACGTAAGGAATCTGGGGCGAGTCATCTCTCGCCTCGACGCGCACACTCACTTCGTCCCCCACCGTGTACTCTCCTGATTCAATCGTATAGCTGATCAGTTCAGGTGCCTCTGTATCCTCCACTGCTAATCCTGAATAAGGTAATGAATGCACTAATAATATAATGATAATCAATTGAGCCAACCACTTCTTCATATGTTTTCCTCTTCTCTTTTCTCATATGTAGGTTTTTGAATATGAATCCTATAAATCCCATATAAAAATATAGCACGTTTTCCAAAAACAGAATGACCTATTTTATAAAAATAGGGGCATGAACAACACAAAAAAGCGGAGTGACCAGTTTCGATCACTCCACTTTCCTAAACGCTTATTTATACATAAATTTACTACTCTACATTTCATACGTAGAATTCCTATTTTATTCAGAAAACTCAATCTCAATTCCTGATCCGGCCATATAATATTTAAAGGAGTCTCCATTTGCACGGAACGTTCCTTCTTTGAAATAACGCATCCGATTATGCCAGTCTTCCATAACAAGACGTTCCACCTCAGTCATATGTGCAGATGCCACGCTCGCATAGTTTTTAGCTTCTTGTGTATCAGGTCCGTACACCAACTCACCCATCATTTGAATGGATTCGTATTGATATTTCATCATTGCCTCACGTTCCTTTGGTCTGACACCTGGTTTATAGGCATCACCGAACCAATGTCTCATGACTAAAATTCCTTTGTCTTCGAGGTGAAACACCTGAAGGAAATTCTGTTCTCCCTTTTCATATTTATAGCCAATGAGACGAATACCCTCAAATTCGGTGAAACGGGGATCTAGCTTCACCTTTTCAAATAGAGCTGTTGGGGAAGGACGATCAATCTCGATCTTCGGCTTCACCACACTCAAATCTCGGTTTGCAGTCCATCCCGTTTTCTTACCCGTACGCACCTTACTCCAACTACCGACTGTCTCGAGTACTGTGACAGTCTGATTCTTTTTGACGTTAAGGATGACTTTTGCCTTCCGACTACGTGATGCATAGATTTTACTCGATTTGTTGAACTGCTTTTCAATCGCTGCTTCGACTTTACTCACATCACCTTGAGAAAAAGGAATCTGGGCTGGTGACAGTACGGCTGTCAAACAAAACACTGCTAACATAACGCCACTTAACAACTTCTTCATATGTATAGCCTCCATGACTTTATTCTTTTTATTTAGTGTATCAAGAGGCATAGGCACTCTGTCGGCAGTTTTTAAGAAATAGGAAAACCGATTTTTTATCTATTATTGCTATTCAGGTTCTTCTCTTAAAAGAAATGAATTATTCATAAACTAATCCTTCTTCGTCCGTATTTTAAAAACAAGATCAGTCTGTTTTGCCTCAGGCAATTTGAACTGATCTTGTTGTTTTATGCATCTATTTTTTGATACCGTTTCAACTTCTCAATTAGTCCTTCTTGAACCTGTAGAGCTTCTTGTCTTTCGATGGCTCGTGATTCTGATAATTCATCTACAATCTCAGATAACTTTACAATGCCTTCATGGAATAAGCGCATCCGATCTTCGAAATGGTTCGACATCGCTTCCATCTGTTCTTGAGAAGAACTAAATGCCTCATTCGACTCCTCGACATGCTCATTTACAGTATTGAGTTCTTCCTGTATATCTTGCAGCAATAAATTTTGATTCTTCACTAACCGAGACAGTTTCGTACCAAATTCTGATTGACTCTCTGTATGTGTTCGTTGTGTCTCGAGTTGATGTTGCATACTCGAATGCATTCGTTCCAATTGTTCGATTTGCGTATGTAATGCAGTAGACAAACGCTCCATACTTTCTGCAATCAACACTTGGCGTTGTTCCTCTCGTTTCGCCTGCTCCGCGTGAACGTGTTGCCAGTCTTCTTGAATACGCAAAAAATGCTTCTCTTGCTCAAGGTGTTGCTGACGGTTGATTGTGAAAAACTCATCCATTTTCAAAAACCATTCTGCTTGATGACCATTCATGAGTGCGAATAGTTCGGTTTGAGACTGTTGCGATTGGTGCGACAGAACGTTCTGCCAGTTGTTAAGCTCGCTCACAAGAGCTTGTTGATTCTCAGAAGTTTGTTTTTTTGACTCTTCAAACATGTGAAAGAGTGTCTGACCGACTGCGAAAATCGCTAACGAGAATACGCCAATCAACGTCCATTTCACCCAATTTGTCGTTTGTGTGATGGCCGCGAGCGAACCTGCTGCAATCGCCATGGTGACCGATAGTTGATAGTTCTTCATTTCAAATCCTCCAATTTCACTTCCTCATGCCATTCAGGAAGTGTTTCATAAAAAAGTTGCAAGGTGTCTTTCGATACTTTTTGATCCATAGCATGTTCGAGGGTTGTCCATTTTTCTAATGCTACTTTTGGATAAATTGTTTCTAGGAAAATGGTTGCGACATCATCTAGTCGTTTCGTTCGTTCCACCACAGACAATGCTTCTAACGTTTCGCAAAATTGTCGCCAATCTTCCAGACAATCTGGTCGATATCTCGTTAGAAACTGTGATAGATTACTTTCGATTTTTCGACAGTTCTCATCCAGCAAATGAATCATTCAGACTCCCCCATTTCCTTAACACTTGTAACCACTGAGCCACATCCCGCTTTCCATACAAATCAAGCGTTCCAATTTGCTCCAGTTGAATTAAGCGTTTGACCACTTGTTGAAAATAAGGCCGGGGAGGGTAGCCATAGTAGAGCCAAGTCTCGTTCAACATATCCATCCCAATGTTCAACCATTCGGTTTGCCATTCTTCATAAGAAACATCCTTTGTCTCAAGACGAAGACCTGCATGCTTCAAAAAGGATAAAGCGATTGGAGGTATTGATTGATGAAATGATAAAGAATTTTTCTTTAACAAATCCGAAAAGGTAAAGGTGTCAAAGGAAACTTGATGAATCCACGACCACATGTCTCCTTTTAAGACAATATCTTTTGAAATGACGGTGTGACATTGTCTACGATCGAGCAAAGGCTTCATCCATATTTCCAATCGATCCCCTATGACGACGCTGACAGTATGATCCGCCCTAAACGATATATGATGTAAATCGTTTGGATGAACATATTCCACGTCATAGAAATTCGTCAACGTAAATGTCGAGTCTTCTCGAATCGGAAATGGACCAGACGAGGTGACGGATTTTTTAAACAATTCAGTGACAAGTCGCGGCTCTCCGACGACAAACAACTTCGTTCTTTGAAACGTGTAGGTGGGTGTCGGTTCATTGCTCAACGCTTGCCAGTACGAATATTCAGAAGTGAGACGGGCAGCATCAATCTGCTGCCCGAGCATCGTCATACACTTCATTTTTGTAAAATCTCCGTTTTCAATTGTGCAATGTAGGCAATCTGACGTTCAATGTTTGCCTCTGATGCATCAAATTCAACTCGTTCAGTTGATTTCTCATTTTTTAGTTTCGTGAGACGTTCTTCCCATTCACTTAATTCTTCACGATAATGCCGCGGTAATTCTTCTTCCATCACTCGTTGAATGTTGAGAGTCTCAAGTTGTAACCATTGTTCGAATGCTTCACCCTCTTCTCGAATGAGCCTGTCTACCGTTCCTTCTACTTGTTCTTGGATGTGCTGTGTCTCAGCCTTTTTCATTGCCTCGATTTCTTCTCGTTCTAACTGTTGAAGCTGTCGTTCGCGTTCGTCTTGTAAATACTTTCGCTTCTGATCGATTTTTTGTTTAAGTGTTTCTTTTTCGCCAGCCTCGCGTAGCATCTCATCTAACAATTCTTGTTTTTTCGTGAAGGCGTGCAACACTTGTTGACGCTCTGCGTGGAAGCGAGCTTGATGCTCGTAATCAATACGCATATCTTGTTGCCGATCGGCATCCATCGTTTTACCGATTCGAACAGCAACCGTTTCTAGAGGACTCGTAATTTGATCAAGCGCTTTCCACATCGATGCATCTTTCTTAGTAGAGCGCTTTTCCGTTTCTTCTACCAATGTTTGAACGATGGTTGCTGTCATCTCTTTTCTTTTACGTTTCGCCGCTTCTTTTGGATCTTCTTGTTCATTTTCAGTGCTCTCTTCTTCACTCTGTTTTTGATTCTGTTCTTGCTCATTCTTCACTTGTTCTTTATCTTGCTGGTCTTTTACGAATTCTTCAGCTGCTTGCTTCGTTTTTTCAGTAACTACAACTTTCCCACCTGCATGCGCTCCTGCACCGAGCCTTTTTGTAAGTACAGCCAATGCAACTGCAGCTCCGATATCAGCGACACGACCCACTATCTTCAGTGTATTTTCCATCTTATGAGGATCAAACGATTCATCAACTATGTACATGGGCTCATACGGTTGATGTAACATATCTTGTAATTTTTCAAGTTCATCACGTAAGGTTTGGACAGTTTCTGCAGAAGAATCTGATTCCACGTGAGCAATCTCAGCTAATTTTGCTTCATGCTCTTCCACCATACGTTGTCGCCGTTCATCATAAGCTTGTTGGAACTCATCAAAAGACCACGCATTAAAGTTAACCGTCACATCTCCCTCAATCGGTTGTAACGTATAACGAATCCCACTCAACAATCCATCGAACTCACGCTTCACGGAGTCATGGACATTTCTGCGCAGCTCGATCAGTACTTCTTGAGCGACATTTTCATCGAGCTTCGTCATCAATTGAGATTCTAATTGATTCTGTGCCCATTCAAGCTGTTCTTCGATCATGTCTTTCATTTTTTTGTAAGTTTGTTTCAATGATTCGTGAAATTGAGATAATTCGATTTCCACTTGTTCATTCAATTGATTTTTTTGAAGATGAACTCGCTCCATCGCTTCTTGTAACTGTTCACCTGTCTCGTCCGCACTTAGCTTTTGAAGATATAAGTCTTGTTCTAAACGTACGGTCACTTGATTCAACCAATGAATCATCGCATGTACGAAACGACTTTCTTTAAGTGCGTGCGTATTGGTCACTAAATCAGGAATCAACTGTTCGGTCACTTGTGACAAACCAGCACCAGTTTTCGCGCTGACAGCAACAAGTGGATAATACTTGCCAAGCTCTTCAACTAATTGATTCGTCGTATGCTCCATAACTTCTTGAAGCGATGTTTCCGATAAGTGATCGATTTTGTTGATGACAAAATACAAATTTGGTTGATACGGGATCAACTGTTTTAAATATAGAATGTCTTCCGCCGTAAGTCCTTGCCATGACATCACATAAATGGCCGCATCACAACGGAGCATCGCTTCTTCAGTCATGCTAATGTGATGGGCATACTTTGTATTGCGCCCTGGTGTATCGACGAGCTGTAGCGTCGGCTGATTCGCAAGTTCAGAAGTAGCAATATGAATGGATGTCCAGTTTTTCTGTGTACCACTCGCTACATACTGAGAAAATTCTTCTGAACTGACGAATTCAATCTCGCCATCCGTTGTCGTAGCATGAATCTTTGGTTCGCCATAACCGATGGTGGTCAAGATTGTCGTTGACTCATTCGTATGGGTAGGAAGAAGCGATTTCCCGATGATTCGGTTTAGAAGTTCTGATTTCCCGACACTAAATGACCCAAATACGCCGACTCGAACCGTTTGGTCTTGTAAAGAGCCAAACAGAGAGGCAAATTCTTTTTCCTCACGTTCCAATAAACCGAGCTCTTGCTGCACCGTTTCCATAAGGGATTCATTGATTAAGGTAGAAGTACGTTCAATTTGCATTCTTGTAACCTCTCTTTCGCTTGTTCTAAATCTACAGATACACGACTTAATTGTTGTTGAATTCGTTCTTTTTCTTCTGCTGACTCGTTCATCATCTTTTCCATTACGGTTTGTTCTTCGCGGAGACTTGCTAGCAACTCATCTTGAGCCTCTAAATGTAAATCAATTTCTCCTCTTGCCACTTGAAGCGTGTCACATTCTTCGAAAAATGTTTCAAACTCATCACGCTGTCGTCTTCCGTTACTCTTAATTTGTTTGATGACTCGACGTACTTCTTTTGTCACCATTTTTTTATCCGCTTCATTTTGTTCTTTCATTTGTTCGAAACGAATCCGTTTCTTTTCTCTTTCGAGTTCTTCTTTTGCTTTTCTCCACTCTTCCATTGACTCGAATCGACTAACCCCTTCGATGAGACCATCTGTGTTGTCATGGTGACGAGCTGTCAATTCTCGAAGCGCTCTTCGTAATTCATCTTGTTGTTGAATCAAACGTTCATACTCCTTATTTTCAACCCACATCTTATTTACTTTATCCGATAGAATCACACGCGTTCGAATGACCGTTTTTTCAATACGTTTTGGATTTTGTCCCAGTAATAGTGCGTTGCTCTCTAATTCTTGTTGCAAAAGTTTACGTTCCATCTCATAGTGATGATTCTTTTCACTCTTTATCCCTTTAACTCTTCTAAGTTCAATCAATTGTTGGTAGTCTTCATCCATATCTTTCAGTTTTTCCTCAATATCCTCGAGCTCAATTTGAGAAGTCACATGTGCATCAACTTGTCGCTGCTTCACTTTTAAAGAAACAGGCATTGATGAAATGGCTACCTCTTCTTTAAATTGAAGATCAAATTGCTCGACATACTCATCCATCTCACGCTTCAACGTTTTAGATAGCTTCTTCAATGCTTGCTGGAATAATTGCTCGAGTTGGTCAGTATGTTGTTCTAGGTCTTCTTCGATGTCCTCTAAGTCCCCAATCCATTCAATCTGATTCAATGAATCAATCAATTCATTTTCGAGTTGAGTGACACTTGTGTTTAAGTCTTCCACACTTTTTTCGATGGACGTGTCGAACGTCTTCTTAATCTCTCTAACTTGTTGATTTAATTCTGTTCGCCGTACGTCGTAACGAAGTTTGAGCAAATCGAACTGTTTCGCCATTTCTTCGACATCAATGGATTGGTTCAACACATCCTCAATTTTGTGAAGCAAGCCACCCATGCGTTTATAGTACTGCTCCAAATCAAAGAAAGGAGACTGCAAGGCATCTCTCGTCTGCTCACCGTCAAACAAGTAATGTTCTAACTTCTCTTCGAACATCTCAAAACGTGAGGCAGTACGTAAATCTTCGACCGACCAATCTACAAACTTATCGGGTTCGACAGTTGCATCATGGGCTTTCAATGCCTGAAGGGCACTGACCGGATAAACTTGGGCCAATGGCACATTACAATATTCGTTTTGACGCAATGCGGTTTCAAGTGATCGAACGACTTCTTCAATCTCATTTTTCGGAATGCCGTCTAACCGGTTTGCGACAAAGAAAATGCGGTCGATCGAATCCGACAGGTCTTTCAAAAACTCAAACTCTGTCCGTTTTCCAGGTTGCTCCATGTTGAAGAGTAGGATGCTAGCCTGAGACGTCCGAATCTTGTCCTTTGTGATACGTTCGTGCTCAGGGTTGAGGGCCTGTAGCCCTGGTGTATCGACAAGAACAACACCGTTTTGGAGATAAGGGGAGTCGATAAATAAATCAACATGTCGAATGGCGTGTGATACATCCAACAACTTACTCATCTCAGTCACATATTGATCGAGTTGGTCAAAAGACACCTCTTCTTCTTTCCCATCGTAGTAGTGCACGATGGCACATTCATGACCCGGACCTTCCGTCTGGTGACGGATGAAGTTGATGGTTGCTGTCGTTGGCGTGACACGCGATGGCAACACTTCCTTCTGCAACAAAGCGTTAATAAAGGTGGATTTACCCGTCGAGAATTCTCCAACGACCACAATTTCAAAGCGTTGTTGCAAAAACTGATTTTCTTGTTGCTGTAGGAGTTTCATCCAATCTTGTAACTCGGTGTAATCAGGAAATACGGATAACGTTTCTTCTGCCGTCTGTTTGGCTTCTGTAAAAAGTTGAGTAATCGCATCAAGTTGTTGAGTAAATTCTTTACGCATGAGTTTCTCCTTTATAACGAGTCACTTGTAGGTGTTGAAGTGTCTTCGCCTTTTCTTGGTTAATGTATTTCTTAAAATTAATTGTGAATTGTCGTAGCACTTTAGCCATCGCTTCATTCGTATCTTCTAGCGCGTCGACAATCGTCGCATGAATCTCCTCTGCCTGTTCATCCATAAATTGAGTGTCCGAAGAACTGAAACGAAGTAATTCTTGAATCTCTTGAATGGTGTTCGCCTCGTAGTCTTCTATTTTCTTTTCGTGAAGCTGAATCTCTCGCTCTAGCCTCACTGATTCTTCTCCCGCTTCTTTCATTTGCTTGGCAGATTGCTCCATTACTTGCTGAAGTGTCTGATCATGTTGTTGTTTCAACTCTTCATACTTTTCCGACCACTCATCACGAGCCGTCGAATCTCTATGCACAGTGCGCTCTTTAAATAACAGCCACTTCCGTTTTACTTCGACGTTCTTTTCGACTTCAGGCATCTTTCCAAGCGATTGAATCTCAAGCTTCCAATCTGCATCAATGTTTGCAACTTTTATGTCACGCTGCTCGGGTAATTCATGAAGCTTTTGATCCGCACGTTTAGATGAGTTGATTAACCTCGTACGCTTCGATTTGAACTGTTTCATCTCTTTTGTTCGATTTTCAATCATTTGCATTAAATCTAGCTTTTCATTCAGTTGAATATTGCTCTTCAACTCAACTTTGGCAACATCCCAGTCTACCTTGTGTTCTAAGTCGAACACTTCCATCGCTTGAAAGAAGCGAGCAAGTTCATCTTCAATATCTACACGACGTCGGTCCACATGATTCGTAAACAGGTAATGAACCTCTTCATTCCATTGTTTGAGTAAAGATAGACATTCTTCTTGATACGTCTGATATTCAGCCATGACACTTTGAAATTTCGACTTTTCCAAATGCTTATCACTTTCTCGTCGAAAAGTTTTTCGGAATTGTCGCTCTTCTTTATTCTTTTTCATTTGGACTTCTTTCAGTTGAAGGATCAACTGTTCATCAGCTGAGTCTGAATCAAATGTGATATCTGCTAGCAAGTTCGTCCCATGTGTTTCGATGTGATCGTAGCTCTCGATAATCAATTGGCGAAGTCGTGCCTCACGTAATTGACGTTCTTTTTCCTGTTCTATCGATAAAGACTGATTCATACTCTCGTACGATTCGATTCGTAACATCAATTCTTCATACGCATGTCGTAGACTGTTTAGTTCCGAGCTTTCATAGGCTTTCGTCTCCATATACATAGAAAGCTCTTGTTCAAGCTGCAGAAGTCCCGATTCATCAAGCAGCTTTTCATTCCCCGAATGTTTAGCTTCCATCGCCTGAAGCGATGCTACCGGAAAGATAGCTGGGATATCCGAACAATAGGTGGCTAACCTTTTTTCCATTGCCACTTTCACGTCTTGCCATTGTGTCTCGCTAATCGTGTCATAACGGGTTCCGACAAGAATGACATGTTTGCCTTGTTGGAGAAAGCGTTGAATCAATTCATCATCGACCACATCAATTCCTCGGGGTGCCTGAAACAGGTAAAGCACCGTCGCTGAAGAAAATAAAATGTCCTCCGTCGTCTCGAATGCTTCAATCGTTCGTGAGTTCGCACCAGGAGTGTCCACTAAAATCAAATCATCATTGAGAAACGGAACATCGAGATAAAGATCCACATAACGTGGTTCTAAGGATACAGAAGACTCTTTTTGAAAAGTCGTATACTTTTCAATCTTCTCTGGATCCATTCGTCCTTCTTCAATGATTTCTCCATTAGCAGCAACAGTTTTAAAAGTCGGGAGTTGCCCATTCTGTATAGCAAAGATTCGAGTAATCGTTTTTGTCGTTTCGTTCGTGTGTGCTTTTAAGTATGTATGACCGAGCAATGCGTTGAGCAAAGCTGATTTTCCTGCACTAAACTGACCGACGGCAAGAATCTGGCTTCTTGTATGCTCAAAGTGTTCTTGAAGATGTTGAATATCGTTTGCAAGGAATGGATCATCTGCATATAAAGAAACCCATTCCTCAAGTGATTGTTTCATTTGCTCTTTACTTAATAATTCCAAGCATAACCCTCCTTGTTCCTCAGTTGTTATTATAAGGAATTTAAAGAGGTTGGGGTTTACTTTTTTTGTTAAAGGTCAATAAAATAGTGATTCTTCATAAATAATCGACAGAATAAAAAAGGGACGACACATATGCGCCATCCCTCTCAAGTTTATTCCGAAAATTATTTAACTTTTGTTGCCGCTGATTGCCCCGCTAACCAACGAGTCAATCGAACACCTTGCATGACAACGTCTTCATCTGTCGAGATCAGATTTTGGATGAAGTCTTCATCAACATCCCCCTCTACTTTCCATGTTTTATCGACAAGGTGCAAAACAATCCCGTTCACATTCATTTCACTGAGGTAATCGTAGTACACTTCTTCTACAATCACTACTGGATTACGTGCAGCCACTTCGATGTATATCGGATTCGCATGGGACCCTTGCAAGTTGACGCCGTTCAACCGCTCAATTTGCAATGCGTTTTCGCCTGTGAAAGTAAATACGTGCCCTTTATCGGTCATTACGAGTTCGTATTGTGTCATGTAGTAACGCCAGTCTCTTTCCCCCGACCAATGATGAATGATTTGTTTAAGTGATTCATTCATCGGACCATCCATGTGTATCAATCGCTCAATCAATGTATCAATCACAAACTGTACTTGTTTTTCGTCTTCATCTACTTTATTTTTACTCAATTGATTCGTCCAAACAAACCCTTGATACTTTGTTCCTCCAAATACATAACGAGGCCCTAAGTTAGAACGTCCGATTACTAGCGAATAGTCTTCAATCGATAACATAGCTCTTGAAACGAGGGATGGTGGTGCTTGTAACAAATCGTAAAACACATCCACAGCGACTTCGCCGTGTTTCGTGAAAATCGGGAATATGCGATGCGTCAATCCTTTTAATACTGGATGATCCTCTAGACGATACAGCAATGATTTTTTCTCAATGTTTTCATTGATCCAGTTTTGCTTCTCAATCTCATGTTTAACAATTTGGTCATTGAAAGGACTCTGTAATTTCTCAAGACGCTCGATAATTGTACCTTCGCCAATAATCAACTGTTCAATCTGTTTATACAAAGAACTGAACATTTCAAAACGTAAGTTCGAGTTATATACACCTTGGTTGTTTTGTCGGATTCCCTCAATCAAGTTACGTATGACACGAACGAGTTGAGTGTCTTGTGATGATGAGTTCTGCTTAATCACCAGAATGGCATAGACAGCAAATTGATCTTCATTGGAGAGAGTCCCTGTCAAAAATCGTTCTAATAATTCCTGATGGAGTAAAGGTATTTCTTTCAGATATATCGAAAAGTCATGAGCCATTTCGTCAGCTGTTGACCACGTATTGAGTACATCAAATAAGAAACGTACCGATTCTGGTTCGCGATAAATGTCGGAAAATACTTCTGGCATGGTCACGTTGTTGAATAAATCTTCTTGATCCTCGAATTGATCAACGTCTAGTCGAAGTGCAAGAATACTCGAAACAAAACGAAAGACATTTAAAAAAGTCGCGTCAATCGTTTGAGTCTTTGAATCGCGATGTGGCCAAATTAAATCGGACCAGTCTACTTCAATTTTTGTTGAGAATTCTTGTTGCTCGTTCATCCATCCTTGTCTTTCTAACATTTGCTCAAACTGTGCTTTAAAGTGCTCAAATGAAGTAAGGGGCTTTCCACGTGAGTTCATTTTGATGTACAAACTTTCATCAAGACGAAACTCGTCTAGGTCAAGGTAATGGAACGTGATGTTTGGTTCTTCGTTTTCTAAATCTGGTAAATCTGACACTGAGACATCTTTAAACGCGTCATCAAGTTGATCCATCATCGTGAGTGCACCTTGGATGGTTGGATCATGTAACCATGCCTCGTGGAACCATTTTTGCTGTTGAATCACCATACTCAATGATCGCTTTGGAATTTCTATAATTTTCTCTGTACGAATCGCATGAAAGAAGTCACGGGCACTGATCCGTGTTTCATACGTAAATCCGTGTAAATATGCCGGAAGTGCCTGTCTGCGATACCGTCCGATGTACCAATATAAAAGAAACAATGTGGTCAATCGTTGTTGACCGTCTAGAGGTCTTAGGGTGTTGTTTCGGACAGTCCCATAAATAAAATCAAAGTCTAGTTCTTTTTGTTCAAGTGTCGCTTGCCTAAGCTGTTCGACGATTTCTTGACGAACTCGTGTTGCGTGTGAATCCGTTCTACCTTGAGCATAATCCCGCTGAATCATCGGAATTTCGATAGCCTGTGTCTCTAAAAGCGATTTAAACGTATGCATGCGTATCCTCCTCAAAATAGTGTTTGAATGTATCAACGATGACCTTCACATACTCTTCTTGATCTTTTGATGACCAATACTCAAAATGTTCTGGTTGGTTCGAGTAATATTTCCAAAACACTTTTCGGGTCGCTGGAGGAACGTATCCACCAGCTCGTTCATGCTGTTTTAACGCTTCAAATTTAATTGGATAATAGTGATTGCCTAATGTCGAATTTACACGTCGGTCTAACAAAGCAAGATTTCCTAATCCGTGAAGATCTTCACCTTCAATGAACAGCTTGCTGTACTTCTCTTTCAATACGATTTCAATCTCTTTCACCATCTCTTCAAACGCAATTCGGTCAAAATCACTTTGTAACGTGGTTTGAATCGATTCAATCAATTCTCGATGTTCTGATGGTGAAAGTAGCTTCGATGCATCTTTCAACCACTGTGACCACTGTTTTCGATTTTTTAACTCTTCGGTCTTCTGCGCATGAATATGCTCGAGTGACCAGTGTTCTTTCGCATAATGATCAAACGGGAATCGATGCGTATCCCGTACTGAACGCATTTCCTCTAAAATATTGAACAAGAGAAGGGCATCTTGAATCTCAGGATTATGGGTCCCATAACGATATTCATACATTCCATCCAAGTCGTTAGGAAGTGTCTTACGCACATACTGTCGCAACTTAGAAATGAATGTTTCTTTCGAATCAATAGTGTCCTGATTGTATAGAGCAATCAGCTCTGGAAGCATATGCTTACTGTTTTTCGCATGTAACAGATATCCGATGAGATGATATGTTTCGCGATGAGCGTACCATTCTTGAAGTCGTGCATATAACACACGTGTTTCTTTCCAGAAATGGTGATGTTTCGGCATTTGATAAAATGTATAAAAAGGATCAATCTGATCTGAAGTTTTACCAACAATCATATCGAACAACAATTCAATCCGATTCGTATAAAATTGAGTCGGTTCGATAAAGTACCAAAATGCATCGTCTTGTAACGTCTGTTCCATTTCCTCCCACTGTAGAGCAAGCTCTTGTCGAGCGTTTTCTTTCAATGGTTGAAGAAGGGACGCTTTGATCAACTCAGCGTTCGTCAATGGAATTTTTCCCACATTAAGTCGCATGAAGAGTTCGTGAACATCTGTCGTTTCAGGCACTTCATACCAAATTACTTTAGTATGCTGCATCAGTATGTCACGAAATCTACTTACCACTTCCTCATCCTGCGGTTGAAAATTCATAAGCCACGCTTGGATGGTCATACACGCTTCTTTAAAATAGTAGTGGTCGACATCTTGGGGTTCTTCCATTGCATACTCTTGAATCGCAGACAAGATGCGTTGACTCTTCGGTCTCGTTTCATAAGAAACTGTAAACGTCGACTCGCCCAAACATTGAAGTAAAATTGAAATCGTAGTCAACCGTTGTTGGCCATCAATTACCTCGAATTCATGTTCCTTTCGTTTTCGTACAACAATTGGCTGTAAACAATAAAACTGACCATCTTGAATCTCATTATTCTCCTCATTCATAAATTCATATAAATCGTTCAGTAAATTTTCGACTTGCTGTCGATCCCAACGATATCCGCGCTGATAAGACGGAACAAAGTAGTGTGATTCCTTCCCAATTTTATCAATTGTTTTTAAATCCAACGTTTCCATTTGGATCATCTCCTTATAATCGAATCTTCGCTTTTACATTATAAGGAATTTCATCTCTTGACATATTCATTTTTCATAGATAGAGGAAATAAGTTTTCTTTAAATCTATAACTCACTAAATATGCCCAAACAAAAACCACCGCTTCATCAAAGCGATGGCTTCCTACTCTCAAAATGTAATTTTTGCATGAGCGTCTGCTATTAGATCTGCGAACTGAGTATGATTAAGCTGTCTCCCGTCACTTTCATTTCCATAAACAATTCGCACACAGCGAGTTCAATATTTTGAATCTCTTACTGCATCAAGGTAAGAAGCGAGATTCGTCTACTTTTGCCTCGTTAAAAGATTATATAGCAATCGCTCATACGAAAAGAGTTGGAAATTAGCTAACACATCATGCTCCACTATTCCATCACGTGATGAATTAGAAAATTAAGTGCAACACCCAAAAGTGAACACAAA
>NZ_JAPEHX010000055.1:0-20530 GCF_028823655.1 Exiguobacterium sp. B2(2022)
TAAAGCATTTCCGGCCAAAACATTTCAAATGAGAGGATTAAATTTTGTTTCGGTCCCACCAGTGATAAAAAAGCTAATTGTTCGTCATTAAGTCCGTGTTCTTTAAAGCTTGCATTTCGGTGACCCATAAACGTATGTCTAAGTTCGTAGCAAAAACCTAAAATTCGAATTACCGGTCCATCCGTTAAATCCTCACCCGCACGACCAAGAAGCTTATGTAGTGAATCATATAGCATTCTAAAGTCTTCTGGTTCCCCTGACAGTAAAACACCAGTCATATTAGGCGTATGCACAGCCTTTAACATCTAATCCCTCCACGTTTAAATACTATTTGTGAACCAACAAGCAATCAATATCTCTTAACATCTCTATACTGATAGAAAAGGAAGTCGATTAGAAGACGAGAAAAATCAAATTCAATTTGAAGAAGAGACATGGCAAGAAAACCATCAATGAAAGACACACATTGATGATCCTCTTCTCTTATTTCTTCATCTTATAATAACACTTGAACTCAAGTGAACGGTCTTACCCTTCACCAAATCACTTCTTCTCTTGTTGCTTCTGCAAATATGCTTCACGAAGCTTGTTCAATCGTTCCTTCTTGTTCGAAACAGTCGGCTTTTTCCCGTCTTGATACTTCGCCGCAGCTACTTTGCTTCTCGTGTCTAGTTGATATTTCCCCATGCTCTTCACCTTCCTTTCTTTATAGCTTCAATCAAAAGCAAAGACCCTCTAATCTCAATGAAATTAGAAGGTCTTCATGAAAATCATTGATCGCAGTCGTTACAGACTGCTTCAAAATGGAGACGGCGGGAGTCGAACCCGCGTCCGAAGGCATCGTAACGTATGCTTCTACGTGTGTAGTTTATCTATTGAATCTCGATGTGACACTGCCGATAAACAGGCGTTGTCGCATCCAGTCTGTTTCATCTCTTCTTCGCGCCCTCAGACGGCGAGGTTGAAGCGTAGCTTGCTTAGTTTGAGACCCTGAAAGTCATCCACACAAGCGATGGATGTCAGGATCCGCAGGGCACTTAGGCTGCTGCGAGTTGTGTGTTAGTTTTGCCAGTTATAGGCGTTTACGTTTTAACGAGGCCGACCCCTCGACACGCCACATACGACCGACCTACCCCCGTCGAATCCATAACGTCCCCGGGGTGGTAATTGGTACTATATCTAATATACCACAATCAGGATTCGTTGTCAGTATTTTTGCCGATCGCGCATCGCGCGGTCGACGTCACGCTTCGCATCTTTCTTCTTCAAGTCCTCGCGTTTGTCGTACTTCTTCTTCCCTTTTCCGACGCCGAGCAGGCACTTGGCGAACCCGTTCTTGATATACACTTTGAGCGGGATGATCGTGTAGCCGTCACGCCCTGACGCCCCGATAAGCTGATTGATTTGCTTCTTATGCAGCAATAGCTTTCGGACGCGGAGTGGCTCATGGTTGAAGCGGTTCCCCTGGTCGAACGGGCTGATATGACAGTTGTGAAGCGTCGCCTCGCCCCCGTCGAACCGGACGTACGCATCCGCGATATTGATCTTCGATTGACGGACCGACTTGATCTCCGTCCCTGTGAGCACCATGCCTGCCTCAATCGTATCCTCGATCGCGTAATCGAAGGACGCCTTGCGGTTTTGGGCGAGTGCGTTCGAATCTATCTTCTTGGCCATACACATTCAGTCCTTTATCTACAAGATACGGAGGAAGGGACGAGCCCTTCCCCGTCAGCGACGCTTCTTCGCACCTCGTTTGGCGTCGCCTTTTCGTTTATGCTTGTCTTTCTTCTTCAAGTCGAGTGCCGAACGGCCTTGGGAAGACTTCTCCCCGTTACGTTTCGGTTTCTCACCTGGTTTGCCCGGCTTCCCAGGTCTTCCTGGTTTGCCGCGCTTCTTCTTGTCGTCTCGACCACGACCGCCACGACGGTCTTTCTCATCCTTCTTCGGACGACCGCCTTTTGCTTTGATTGTCGTCGGTTGGCGACGCGTCGATGGTTCCCGTTTCGGCATGCCGACGACCGTGAAATCAATCGTCCGCTCGTCTAGATTGACGGCGTCGACTTTGACACGAACGGCGTCCCCGATCCGGAACTGACGTTTTGTCCGCTCCCCGAGCAGCATGAGCTGTGATTCATCGAAGTGGTAGTAGTCATCCATCGACTGGAGACGAACGAGACCTTCGATCGTATTCGGAAGCTCGACGAACATTCCGAAGTTCGTGACGCCGGCGACGACACCATCGAACTCTTCACCGAGATGGGCTTCCATGTATTCGGCTTTCTTGAGCGCCTGTGTCTCACGCTCTGCGTCGACGGAGCGACGTTCCCGTTTCGATGCCTGTTCGGCGATCGCCCCGAGACGATCCTCGTACTTCGCAATCGTCTTCTCCGACAAGTCGTTGTTGAAGACGTATGTGCGCATGAGACGGTGGACAATCAAGTCCGGGTAACGACGGATCGGTGACGTGAAGTGCGTATAGAAGTCCGTCGCGAGTCCGAAGTGACCGAGCGATACGTCATCATATTTCGCCTGTTGCATCGAGCGAAGCATGATCGTGCTGATGACCGGCTCTTCCGGTTCACCGTCAATCGCCTTCAAGATTTTTTGAAGCGTCTTCGGTTCGACCGTCTGTCCTTTGATGCGTTCGATGTGAACGCCAAAGTTTGCGACGAAGTCGAAGAAGAAGTCGAGCTTGTCCGGTTTCGGATTGTCGTGGACACGATAGATGAACGGCACGTCCATCTTGTGGAAATGTTCAGCGACCGTCTCGTTGGCCGCGAGCATGAACTCCTCGATCAACTTCTCGGCGACCGAACGTGGACGAAGCACGATATCCGCCGGCTTCCCTTCCTCGTTGACGACGACTTTCGCCTCGGCGAAATCGAAGTTGATCGCACCGCGCGAGTTGCGTCGTTTCCGAAGAACTTCCGCAAGCTCGGCCATGAGGTCGAACTCACCGATGAACGGCTCGTATTTTTTCAACGTCTCTTCGTCATCGCGCTCGATGATCTCACGGACGTTCGTATACGTCATCCGCTCCGTCGTCTTGATGACACTCGGGAACAAGTCATGGCTGACGACCTTCCCGTTTTGCGGGGAGATTTCCATGACACAGCTGAGCGTCAAGCGGTTGACGTGCGGGTTGAGGGAACAAATTCCGTTCGAGAGTCGGTGCGGCAACATCGGAATGACACGGTCGACGAGATACACACTCGTCCCACGCTCGAGCGCCTCGACGTCGAGCGGTGAGCCCTCTTTCACGTAATGCGAGACATCGGCGATATGGACACCCAGCTCGTAGTTCCCGTTATCGAGTTTTTTGACGTGGACGGCATCGTCCAAGTCTTTCGCATCTTCGCCGTCAATCGTGAAGATCGTCTCGTCACGAAGGTCGACGCGACCGATGAAATCTTTCTCATCCGCCTCGTCCGGCACCGCGTTCGCCTGCGCGATCACGTCCTCCGGGAACTCCGTCGGAATGCCGTGTTTATAGACGATCGACAAGATATCGACACCTGGGTCGTTCTTATGCCCGATGATGCGGACGACGTCACAGGCACCGGCGAAGCGTCCGTCCGGATACTTCGTGATGCGCACGACGACTTTATGTCCGTCGACGGCACCGAGCGATTTGTCCGGGTTGACGACCGGCCAAAAGTTAATGCGCTTGTCATCCGGCTCGATGAAGGCGAACTGGTCAAGTCGACCGCTCGGGAGCGTATACGTCCCGACGAACTCCGAGAGTCCGCGCTTCAATACTTTCAATAGGATTCCTTCTGTCTTGCCACGGTTGTCCTCGCGTTTTTTGACGAGAATCGTATCGCCATGGTAGACGTCCTTCAGTTGGTCGGGCGGCAAGAACACGTCTTCCGCTTCCCCTTCGACCGACAAGAAGCCGAAGCCGCGCTGGTGGATCGAGATGATCCCCGCGACTTGGCCGAGCGAGGCGAGCGTCCCGTAACGGTTCGTCCGCGTCCGGCCGATGGCACCCTCTTCCTCGAGGGCATTCAATGTGCGGATGAGTTCTTTGAAGTCATCCGTCGACGCGAGCTGTAATCGCTCGGTCAGTTGATCGACAGAGAGCGGTTTCTCGCTCGCCTGTAAGATCTCTAGTAATTGGTCACGTAAATTCAACGTGACACCTCCTTCTTAGACTGACCAGTCTAACGTTTCGAGAAAATCGAGCACGTCCTGGTGCAGTTTCTCTTTTTCTTTGTCGAGCGTAATCACATGTCCCGAGTTCTCATAGATGAGCAACTCTTTTTGGAACGTGTTGACCGCCTCGTAAATTTGATTCGCCGATTCCGGGTCGATCATGTTGTCTTTGGCGCCTTGGACGACGAGTGTCGGGACGAAGATGTCCTCGAGCTTCGACGCCGTGTCGCGGACGAAGGCACGGAGGTCTTTTAGCGTTGGCATCGGTTTGAACTCTGCCATCTCCTGCTCGATCTGTTCCGGCGACTTTTCTTCTCTACCCTTATATTCTCGGGCATATGCCTGGACTCCTTTATACAAGCGGTCCTCGGCATCGATTCCAGTCGGCGCGCACATCGGGATGACCGCCTTGACGTCTTTCTCCTCGGCGAGACGGAGCGACATCACGCCACCTAGCGATAGTCCGCAGACGACGATCTCCTCATGGCCTTTGTCGACGAGTGTCTGGTAAGCGTTCAAGACGTCTTCCCACCAGTCTTCTGGTCCATATTGGAGTAACTCTTCCGGTGGGACGGCATGACCACGATAGATCGGTCCCATACATGTGTATCCTTCTTTTTGAAGGAAGCGACCGAGCATGCGGACATCCGCGCTCGATCCAGTGAAGCCATGTAACATCAACACGGCACGTTTTCCGCCCTCGAAGAAGAACGGTTTTGGTGCAGTCACTTTCATTTTATCTGTCATCTCCTCGTATCTACATTATTCCCAAAAAATAAATCGAAAAAACAAAAGCTGACCGCCTCACGTGAAAATCGAGAACGATCAGCCTTATCATCATAATGATGCGACTAGTAATCCTAAAATGAAAAACAAAGTGCCTAGTACAGCTGCAGTTCGGTTCAAAACAGCATCGAAGCCGCGCGCTTTCTGGCGTCCGAACAACTGCTCCGCGCCACCTGCAATCGCTCCAAGACCTTGCGACCGACCTGACATGAGCAGTACGACGACAATCAATAAGACAGCCACGACAAGTAGGCTGATTGTAGCGATCGTTTGCATAGTAGTCAGTTCCTCCTTCTATTTACACGCCTTTTATTATATAGAAGTTATCGTCAAAACACCAGCATTCAAATTATCGGGACGGGTAGCTGAATCCTTCTCCGATGACTTCCTTCACTTGGTGGATGACGACGAAGGCGCGGTCGTCCGTCACTTGGACGATTTTTTTGAGTGGTGCGATCTGACGTTTGTCGACGATCATATACAACATGTTCTTATCCTGCTTCGTGTAGTAGCCGTGTCCATGAATGATCGTCGCCGAGCGACCTAGCGTCTCCGTCAAGACGACGGCGAGCTCTTCTTGCTTGTCACTGATGATCGTGACGGCCTTGCGGATGTTGAGTCCTTCCGCGACGAGGTCGATGACCCACGAACCGATGATGATGGCGATGAGCGTATAAAGGACGACCTGTTCCCCTAAGAAGAAGCCAGATGTCGCGACGACAATCGCATCGATGATGAACATCGAGACGGCGACGCTCAAGTGGAGATAACGCTCCATGAGCCGGGCGATGATGACGCCCCCTCCTGTCGTCCCACCGACACGAAGCACCATGCCGATCCCGACCCCGATCATAATCCCGGCGTAGACGGCCGCGAGCAGTTTGTCCTCGGCAGGACTGCCCCAGTCGTGCGTCAGACTGAGAAAGAATGACGTCGCCACGACGGCGATGACCGAATAGACCATTGTCCGACGGTCAAGCAGCTTATAGCCGACGATAAAGAGAATCCCGTTCCCGATGATCGACGTGAGCCCGAGGTCCCAGCCGAACACGTAGTACAAGATGATTGTGACCCCGAGCAGGCCACCTTCTGAGAAATCGTTCGGTACGGTGAAGTAGTTGACCCCGAATGAGAGAATGAATGAGCCCGCGATGATCCAGGCGATATCCTTCACCGAGATGGTTTGTAGCTTGCGCCATACTTGTTGGCGCAATAGATGTTGCTGTTGACGTTTCATAAATTGTCCTCCTTCCACATAAAAAAGACCGCGGCAAAAGCCGCAGTCTTAAGATTGTACTGGCTTTGGCGCACCGTCTTTCATAATCGGCAACTTGCGCTCCGCTGCATTCGCGTAGACGTTCAAGAGTGCCTCTTTTTCCAAATCCCAGTTATATTTCTCACGCGCGGTCTTCGTGTTCTCTTTGACACGCGCATAGAGTGCTTGGTCTTCAATCATACGGTTGACGCCGTCTGCGATCGATTGTGGATCGTGCGAGTCGACGAGCACCCCGACATCGTTCCCCGCAACGACCCGTTCGATTTCAGGGAAGTCACATGAGACGACCGGTACTTCGGCCATCAAATACTCGAACAATTTGTTCGACGACGCCGAGTAGTGGTTGAAGCAGACGTTGTTCAATACTTGGAAGCCTAAGTAGGCGTTCATCGTATAGTAAGGTAACGCTTCGACCGGTACTTTGTCAATCATCTTGACACGATCGCCGACACCTTCCGTCTCAATCAACTGTTGAATCGTCGGTTTGAGCTTCCCGTCCCCAATCATGACGAGCGTGCCCTCTTTGAAGTCTTTCGCCGCGAGCACGAGTTGTTCGAGACCGCGCCCTGCTTGAATCCCACCTTGGTACAAGAGGATCTTCTCGTCTTTCGGCAAGTCAAGAAGTGCATGCAAGTCCTTTCGGAGCGAGAAGTCTAGCGGACGATAGAACGGATAGTTGTGGAGCACGTACGGGTAGAATCCGTATAACTCTTCGTTGTGTGCCGCACGTGTATGGTTCTCGACCATCATCGTATCGACGAACGGCAAGAGCCATCCCTCGAGGTTACTTTGGATGTATCCGTAACCGGTACGGTCCGTCTGTACTTCGTGCGAATCGTAGACGATTCGGCCTTTGTTGAACACTTTTCCGGCGAGGAGTGCCTGCGGGAGCGTGTTCAAATCGTTCGCATGATAAAAGTCATATGACTTCTTCGTCGACGTGAAAACCATCTCGAGCATCGCACTCGCGTTGACGATTTGCTTACGCACTTGCGGCAACAAGACCGTCCCGACCGCTGCCCCGAGAGCGAGCATCGTGAACGGTGCGAGTAGGAACAAGCCGGCACCAACGAGTCCGGCACCGATTTGACGGGTACGTTTCTCACTCACCCATTGATAAGTCTTCTTCGCGAACTTGAGCGCGTTGACGAGAATCGATGGTTGACGCTTCACGCGGATGACGCGGAAGCCTTCCGGACGCATCTCTTCTTTCGGTAACTCTTTATTTTTCGGGTCTTGGAGCGCAATCAAATCAACTTCATAACCTGCCTCGGCGAGTGCCGAGCATTCGCGAAGGACGCGCGCATCATTCGTAAAATGGTTCCATACAAACATACATACTGACTTCATTGTGTTTCCTCCATCACTAACTGTTGTACGACTTGATCTAACACGTCGATATTCTCTTCCCAACATAAATTCTCTTTGACGTAACGAATCCCGTTCGCCCCGAGCGCCTCCCGAAGGTCCGGTCGGTCGAGGAGCTTGCGGAGAATCCGCTCAATCTCATCGATATCCCGTTTCCGAGAGACGAATCCGACTTCAGCCGCTTCAATGACATTCGCCGCATGGCCTGACACTGCTGCGACAATCGGTTTGCCGACCGCCATATAGTCGATGAGTTTCCCCGGGATGACCGTATCGAACACTTCTTGCTCAATCAGGCTGACAAAGGCGACGTCCGCATTTTTAATCGCTTGGAACGCCTCCGTCCGTGGCATCGCTTCAAGGAACAAGAAGTTTTGGAAACCACGCTCTTTGATTGTCTGCTTCAACTCTTCTTTCCGATACCCGTAACCAATCAGTTTGAAGTGAATCCGCGGTTCGTCACGGAACCGTTCGGCGAGTTCGAGTAAGAGTGACACGTCCTGGGCGAGCCCCATGTTTCCGGCATATAGGATCTCCATCCGGTCGTCCGGTGGGATTGTCCGCTCGAGCGCTCGTTCCGATTCTCGAATCGAGTTCGGCATGTAGTGGATTTTCTCGTTTGGGACACCGCGTTGACGCAGATAGCTGCGGAAGCCTTCCGAGTTGATGATGACCTCGTCAGCTGCACGATACAGTCGCTTTTCGAGCCAAAATGCCGGCGCGAGCACCCAGTCGTGCTTGAACACGCCGACCCCTTTCACCGATTCCGGCCAAAGGTCACGAACGTCCAAAATGAGGGGGACACGATACTTCCGTTTCGCATATACCCCGACAAACGCCATAAAAAAAGAAGGGGTCGTCGCAAATACGACGTCTGGCTTCAATTTTAACTGACGGACGGCCCCGATCCCTTTCACCATCTGTTCGAGGAACAAGAAGAGACGGCTGACCATGTTGGACGTATGTTTCCGCTTCTTCGTAATGAGTCGTTTGATGAACGGTTGGTCGTTCAGCTCCCGGTCATTCCAGAATCGGTCGTCCTGATACATATCAAAGCTCGGGTATGAAGGGGCGGCCGTGATGACCTCGACTTCATACCCGCGCTGCTTCATCAAATGCGTAATGTTTTGCATCCGGTTGCCGGCGCTACCGATCTCCGGATAATAGTTTTGACACACCATGAGCATTGTTTTCAAAAATAACACACCTTACTGTTGATCAAGTTCGTCCACGAGCCGTTTTAACAAGGCATGGACGTCATCTTTTAAATCAGGATCGCTGAGCGCGTGGCAAATCGTCGTCTCGACGAATCCAATCGGCTCCCCGACGTCATAGCGTCGACCATCAAATTCGTAAGCAAAGACCGTCTGCGCCTCATTCAAGCGTGCGATCGCATCCGTCAATTGAATCTCGCCTCCTGCCCCTGCTTCTTGCCCTGACAACGCCTCAAAGACGTCCGGTGTCAGCACATAGCGACCGAGGATGGCAAAGTTCGATGGGGCCTCACCGACGGGCGGTTTCTCGACGAACGTCCGCACCGGGATGAGCTTCCCTTCGACGGCAAGCGGGTCAATTATACCATATCGGTTCGTCATTTCATACGGGACACGCTGCACACCGATGATCGAGCGTTCATGCGCCTCATATTGGTCAATCAACTGTTTCGTCGCCGGCACGTCGGATTCAATGATGTCATCTCCGAGCAAGACAGCGAACGGTTCGTCCCCAATGAATTTCCGAGCACACCAAATCGCATGACCGAGACCTTTAGGCTCCTGTTGGCGTATGTAGTGAATGTTCGCCAAGTTCGAAGAGTGTCGGACCGATTCGAGTAAGCGGGTCTTCCCTTTTGACTCCAAGTTTTGCTCCAACTCGAGCGCACGGTCAAAATGATCCTCGATGGCGCGCTTGTTCTTACCCGTGACGATGATGATGTCTTCGATTCCTGAGGCGACAGCTTCCTCGACGATGAACTGAATCGTCGGTTTGTTGACGATTGGCAACATCTCTTTTGGCATGGCTTTCGTGGCTGGTAGGAAGCGGGTGCCGAGACCGGCGGCTGGGATGATGGCTTTACGTACTCGTGTCATTAGCATTGGCTCCTTTACTCGTTATGTAATGAGTATACCCAAATTTTGTGTAAGCTGACACAAAATAGAGGTCATGACAAAGGAGTCATGACCAATCGTCGTCACGCTTTGATTTTAGGTAGTACCAAATGCCGAATCCGATTAGCAGTACCAAGAAAAGTAACCCGAACATCATCATCGGAATCGCCTCCCCATTCATGCTTCACTAATCTATTCCCTTCCTACATCGTTTCAGAACCACTTATGGCCATGCGTTTGAATGAAACGAAGTTCTTCTTGATAATGATCGTAGTGTCCCTCATCTATCATCTTTTGGAAGGCGATATCCCCTTCAGCGGCTTTTCGTTTCATCAATAGACAGAGTGCCTCGATACGTAACTGTAACATCTTAAACCAGTCTTCCTTGGGGTCGTCCCAACCGTATGCCTTTAAGAATAATGAAACACGTTCTTTATACGACTCGTCATCTCGAACCGCATCGTAATAGATGACCTCTCCTGATTCAGCTTGATGGCGTCGACTGAGCGGAACGAACGTGTAAAGCGCGTAGACGATATCCCAAGCTCTCGGACCTGGCGCAGCCAAATCAAAGTCGATGATCCCTGATACTTTCCCCACATGAAAAATCGTATTGTAGACGGCAAAGTCATTATGGCAAATGACCTCTAGCGGTTGAGGCGTGTTGTCAATCGGTGCCCAATCTGACGACCACTCAAAATCTGTCGACGCATCATGCAGACGTCTCATTAGTCGTGCAACATCTTGAATCGCCTCATCGGACCACATGTAAGACTTCAAGGGATAGTCTGCGGTTTCTCCTTCCAAGTAAGTTAACACTTCTCTCCCTCGATCATCGATTCCGATAAAGCGTGGCACTCCGGAAAGTTGCTTTGCCTCCAAGTGACGTAACCATTGATGAATACGCTCGCTGCCTTCCTTTTGAGTGCGATAGACGTAATTCCCTTTTTTATAGACAGTTGACACGTTCCCGCCACTCAACCTTTTTTCTTGTTCATTCGATTGGTCCATCCAATCTCCCCCTACTCTTTATCAGTCACGTTCAGTATACAGCAACACAGGATCTCGATGACGAGAAGGTCCGACAAAGAGCGATTTTGTCCGTCCAAGCGGCACCGTGACTCTTGCAGGAAAGCAATCTCGCGGAGACCCCGCAAGCGCATAAGCGCGAGGAGGCTCCGTGGATTGCCTGCAGAAAGCATCGGTGCCGTCAGGACGGGTTGAAAAACACCCATAAAAAAACAGGTCCGCCATAAAGCGAACCTGAAACAATCAATTATTTTTTGAGGTTGTAGAACGACTTGATGCCGTCGTATTTCGCTACATCGCCGAGCATATCTTCGATGCGGAGAAGTTGGTTGTATTTCGCGATACGGTCTGTACGTGAAAGTGAACCAGTTTTGATTTGTCCAGCGTTTGTTGCAACAGCGATGTCCGCGATTGTCGCGTCTTCTGTTTCACCAGAGCGGTGTGAGACAACTGCTGTGTAACCAGCTTTTTTAGCCATTTCGATCGCGTCGAATGTTTCTGTGAGCGTACCGATTTGGTTAACTTTGATGAGAATCGAGTTTGCGATTCCTTTTTCGATACCTTCAGCAAGTTTAGATGTGTTCGTTACGAAGAGGTCATCCCCAACGAGTTGAACTTTGTGTCCGATTTTGTCTGTGAGAAGCTTGTGGCCATCCCAGTCGTTTTCGTCACAACCATCTTCGATTGAGAGGATTGGGTACTTGTCAACGAGCTCAGCGTAGAAGTCTACAAGCTCAGCAGTTGTGAGTGACTTACCTTCGCCAGCGAGTTCGTATTTACCAGTTGACTTGTCGTAGAACTCAGAAGATGCAACGTCCATTGCGAGGTAGACGTCTTCACCTGGTTTGTAACCAGCTTTTTCGATCGCTTCAAGGATAACTGTGATCGCTTCTTCGTTCGATTTCAAGTTTGGTGCGAAACCACCTTCGTCACCAACAGCTGTGTTAAGACCCATACCAGAAAGAACTGATTTGAGGGCGTGGAATACTTCAGCACCCATACGGAGCGCTTCACGGAATGTCGGCGCGCCAACAGGCATGATCATGAACTCTTGGAAGTCCACGTTGTTGTCCGCGTGCGAACCACCGTTGATGATGTTCATCATTGGTGTTGGAAGTGTCTTCGCGTTGAATCCACCGAGGTATGTGTAAAGTGGGAGACCAAGCTCGTCTGCTGCTGCGTGAGCTGCTGCCATTGACACACCGAGGATTGCGTTTGCACCAAGTTTAGCTTTGTTTGGCGTACCGTCGAGTTCGATCATTTTCGCATCGATTGCGTTTTGGTCGAAAACATCGTAGCCGATGAGTTCTGGTGCAATCGTGTCGTTTACGTTTGCAACTGCTTTCAAGACACCTTTACCGAGGTAACGTGACTTGTCGCCATCGCGAAGCTCAACTGCTTCGTGCTCACCTGTTGATGCGCCTGATGGGACGAGGGCACGGCCGAAACCGCCGTCTTCTGTGAAGACTTCTACTTCTACTGATGGGTTACCGCGTGAATCTAAAATCTCGCGTGCGTAAATTTCTGTAATCATTGACATGAAAAATCGCTCCTTTTCGTATGAAAAATAGTTTTATGATTTTGTAACGATTGATGAACCAGTCATTTCAGCTGGTTGCTCTCCACCGAGAAGGTCGAGAAGCGTTGGGGCGAGGTCGCAAAGTGCGCCTTCGAGAACTGGTTTCAGTTCGACTCCCTCTTTTGTGATGATGCACGGAACAGGTTCCGTCGTGTGCGCCGTCATCGGCGAGCCGTCCGGGTTCGTGACGATGTCTGCGTTCCCGTGGTCTGCTGTGATGATGGCCGCGCCACCTTTAGCAAGTAATGCGTCCACTACTTTACCGAGGCATTCATCGACTGCTTCGATTGCTTTCTTCGTCGGCTCAAGCTTACCTGAGTGACCAACCATATCCGGGTTCGCGAAGTTGATGATGTATGCATCATACTCATCCGACTCGATACGCTCGAGCAAGCCGTCTGTGAGTTCGTACGCACTCATTTCTGGTTGCAAGTCGTATGTTGCGACTTTCGGTGAAGGTACGAGGAGACGATCCTCTCCTTCGAATGGTTTTTCTTTTTGTCCGTTCAAGAAGAACGTGACGTGTGGGTACTTCTCTGTTTCTGCGGCACGGAGCTGTTTGTATCCTTGTGCAGAGAGTGTTTCCCCGAGTGTGTTTTTCAAATCTTCCGGTGGGAAGACGATATCCGTGTCGATATCATCCGAGTACTTCGTCATCGAAACGAGAAGAAGGTTCTCAGGATGATTGTCAGAGAGTGTAAAGCCTTCGAATCCAGCTTTCTCTTTGAACACTTTCGACAACTGAATCGCCCGGTCCGGACGGAAGTTGAAGAACATGATGGCATCGTTGTCTTGAATCGTTGCGACCGGCTTGCCATCTTTTTCGATGACTGTCGGTAAGACGAACTCATCCGTCAAATCGTTCTCATACGACTTCTTGAGAACCTCGACTGGGTCCGTACCGACTTCGCCTTTTCCGTTTACGAGGACGTCATATACTTTCTCGACGCGCTCCCAACGGTTGTCGCGGTCCATGGCATAGTAGCGACCAGACACGCTAGCGACTTGACCGACACCGAGTTCAGCGAGCTTTTCTTCAGTTTCCTTGAGGAAACCAGCACCTGACTTCGGATCACAGTCACGGCCGTCCGTGAACGCGTGAATGTACACTTTTTCGATGCCGTGGAGTTTTGCGAACTCAACGACGGCATACATGTGATTGATGTGCGAGTGAATCCCGCCATCTGAAACGAGGCCCATGATATGGAGGCTCGAGTCATGCTTCTTCACATGTCCTGCCAAATGGTTCATCGCTTGACGATCAAAAAGCGAACGATCTTTGATTGCGTTGTTGACGCGTGAGAGTGACTGATAGACGACTCGACCGGCACCGATATTCAAGTGACCGACTTCCGAGTTCCCCATCTGTCCTTCTGGAAGACCGACGTACTCGCCTTTTGCGTTTAAGAGCGTATGTGGATACTGCTCCCAGTAGCGATCGAAGTTCGGTTTGTCCGCAGCCATGACCGCGTTACCGAACGATTCGTCACGCATCCCGAAACCATCTAAGATGATGAGTGCGACTGGTCTAGCCATTTAAATCGCCTCCAACAATTTGAGGAACGAAGCGGCTTCGAGTGAAGCACCGCCGACGAGTGCGCCGTCGATGTCTTCTTGTGCCATGTACTCTTTGATGTTCTCAGGTTTTACAGATCCACCGTATTGGATGCGTACTGCAGCCGCTACGTCTTCGCCGTAAAGACCTTTCACCACGTCGCGAACATACTTACAAGAGCTTTGTGCGTCAGCTTCGTCTGCTGATTTACCTGTACCGATTGCCCAAACTGGCTCGTACGCGATGACGAGTTGTTTGACTTGATCAGCAGAGAGGTCAGCGAGACCGCCTTCGACTTGTGTTTTGATGACTTCTTCGAACTTGTCGCCTTCGCGCTCTTCAAGTGTTTCACCGACACAAACGATTGGCGTAAGACCGTGTTCGAACGCTTTTTTCGTTTTGCTGTTGATGAACGCATCTGATTCGCCGAAGTACTCGCGACGTTCTGAGTGACCAAGGATGACGTAAGTCACGCCAAGGTCAGCGACCATAGCTGGGCTGATTTCGCCAGTGTAGGCACCGCTGTCTTTGTCGTACATGTTTTGTGCACCGAGCTTCAAGTTTGACCCTTTAGCTGCTTCTACCATCGGTGCGAGGAAAAGTGCCGGAGCACCAATCGCTGCATCTACTTTGTCAGTAGACGGAATGTTGTTTTTAACTTCCTCTACGAAAGCGACAGCTTCCGAGAGTGTTTTGTTCATTTTCCAGTTACCTGCAATAATCGGTTTACGCATCGATAACCCTCCTCTAAATTACTTGTCGTTAAGCGCCTCGACACCTGGAAGTTTCTTGCCTTCCATGAATTCGAGTGACGCGCCACCACCAGTTGAAATGTGACTCATCTTGTCAGCAAGACCAAACTTGGCTGCTGCAGCGGCTGAGTCGCCACCACCGATGATTGAATATGCGTCGCTGTCTGCAAGTGCTTGAGCGACACCTTTCGTTCCGTTTGCGTATTTATCGAGTTCGAATACGCCCATCGGTCCGTTCCATACGACAAGTTTCGATTCGCGAATCGCATCCGCGTAAAGTTCGACTGTCTTCGGTCCGATATCAAGACCCATGTGATCCGCTGGGATCGAGTCGATATCGACTGGGCCGACATACGTTTCTTCGCCGAATTCTTTTGTGATGACGCAGTCGACCGGCATCAAGAATTTCACGCCTTTGTCTTCTGCCTTCTTCATGAATTGACGAGCGAGGTCAAGCTTATCCTCTTCAAGGAGTGACGTTCCGACTTCGTGCCCGAGTGCTTTCGAGAACGTGTACGAGAGTCCGCCACCGATGATGAGTGTGTCAACGATGTCAAGAAGGTGGTCGATGACCCCGATCTTGTCCGCTACTTTCGACCCACCGATAATCGCTGTGAACGGACGGTCTGGGTTAGAAAGAGCTTTACCGAGAACTTCAAGTTCTTTTTCCATCAAGAGACCAGCAACGGCTGTGTCCACGTGGTGTGCAATCCCTTCAGTTGAAGCGTGTGCACGGTGAGCCGCACCGAACGCGTCGTTGACGTATACGTCAGCAAGTGCTGCGAATCCTTTTGCAAGTTCAGCGTCGTTTTTCGTTTCACCTGGGTAGAAACGAACGTTCTCTAAAACGACGACATCGCCTTCAGAGAGTTTAGCGACCGCTTCTTCTGCGACCGGACCGTATGCTTCTTCGACGAGCGGTACATCTTTTCCGAGAAGCTCAGCGAGACGCTTCGCTACTGGAGCAAGTGAGAACTCAGGGTTCTTCTCGCCTTTTGGACGGCCGAGGTGGCTCGCGAGGACGAGTTTCGCACCACCGTCAAGCAAGTGCTTGATCGTTGGAAGTGCGGCTTGGATCCGAGTTTCGTCTTGGATGACGCCATCTTTGAGTGGAACGTTGAAGTCAACGCGGCAAAAGACGCGTTTCCCTTTTACATCGATGTCACGAATAGACTGTTTGTTCATAACTTTCGCCTCCATATGTCGTGCGTGTCATTTCATAAATAGAGCGGAGAACAATCTCTTGTTTCCGCTCCTATTTGATTCTATTTAGTTCACGAAATTACTTCGCGATGTTAGCGAAGTGCTTAACTGTGCGAACCAATTGTGCAGTGTAAGACATTTCGTTGTCGTACCAAGAAACTGTTTTAACGAGTTGCTTGTCGCCAACTGTCATAACTTTTGTTTGAGTCGCGTCGAAGAGTGAACCGTATGTGATTCCAACGATGTCAGAAGAAACGATTTCGTCTTCAGTATAACCGAATGACTCGTTTGCTGCTGCTTTCATCGCTGCGTTTACTTCGTCAACAGATACTTGCTTGTCGAGTACAGTTACGAGCTCAGTGAGTGAACCTGTAGCAACTGGTACACGTTGTGCAGCACCGTCAAGTTTTCCTTGAAGTTCAGGGATTACGAGACCGATTGCTTTAGCAGCTCCTGTTGTGTTAGGAACGATGTTCGCTGCAGCTGCACGCGCACGACGGAAGTCACCTTTCGGGTGTGGAGCGTCAAGCGTGTTTTGGTCGCCAGTGTAAGCGTGGATTGTCGTCATGAGACCTTCAACGATTCCGAACTGGTCTTGAAGTACTTTAGCCATTGGAGCCAAGCAGTTTGTTGTACAAGAAGCACCTGAGATGACTGTTTCAGTACCATCGAGGATGTCGTGGTTTGTGTTGTAAACAACAGTCTTCATGTCACCTGTAGCAGGAGCCGAGATAACAACTTTCTTCGCGCCAGCTTTCAAGTGAAGCTCAGCTTTTTCTTTAGAAGTGAAGAATCCAGTACATTCGAGAACGATGTCTACACCGAGGTCTCCCCATGGAAGTTCTTCAGGGTTACGGTTAGCGAGCGTGATAACTTTCTCTCCGTTTACGAGGAAGTGATCGTCGTGTACTTCAACTTCTCCGTCGAAACGACCTTGAGTCGTGTCATACTTGAGAAGGTGCGCAAGCATCTTCGTGTCTGTCAAGTCGTTGATTGCAACAACTTCGATTCCTTCGTTTTTGATGATCTCGCGGAATGCCAAACGACCGATACGTCCAAATCCGTTAATACCAACTTTTACTGCCATGTTAATTTCCTCCTTAGGGTAGAAGCTATTTATTGAAGAGCCAACGGGGGGTCAACTCTTTAATAACAAGTTAATAACTCTTTCGCCGCACCTTCGTCCGTGACGAGGATGATGTTCGACGTGTGTTTCGCATAAGCGGCGATCGCCTGTGCCTTCGATTTTCCTCCGGCAACCGCGATGACGGTATCCATGTCATCCAGCTCTTCGAGTTGGATCCCGACCGTCTTGACGCGATGGACGATCTCGCCTTCCGCATTGAAATAATATCCGAATGCTTCGGCGACGGCGTCATGCCGTTCAATCATCCGCAAATGCTCCGGTGATGCGTGACGGCGTTTTGCCATCGTTTCTGCCTCACCAATTCCATGTACCACAATTCGCGCCGCTCTAATCATTTCCAGTACATTTTTAATACTAGGTTCCTCCACCATCCGGTCGAACGTCTCTTGTGACACTTCATCCGGAATATGTAGAAGATGATAGTCTGCGTGGGCCCGGTCCGCCATGCGTGAACAGACGGTATTCGCTTGAAGTTCAAGCGTTTCTCCAAGACCTCCGCGTGCGGGCACAAAATGCATCGGGCGTTCTTTTTTATCGGGCGACATCATCGCCGCAACCGATGCCATCGTCGTTCCACCCGTTACCGCAATCACGTTATCATCCGGTGCGAGCCGCGCTTTTAATTGCGTGACCGCTGCCCGTCCGATATCGCGCTGGACCCAGAATGTCTCATCTGAATCACCCGGTACGATGACGACTTGGCGAACCCCTAATTTCTCTCCGAGCTCTCTTGCCACTTCTGAGATCCCGAGAAGTTCTCCCATGATCTCGTGCAAGTCCCGTAAGACGTTTCGTCCTGTCTCACTGAGGGAAATTCCTTGAGTAGCGACGTAAAGAAGACCTTGGTCTTTCAAAAAGTCGACTTCTCGTCTGAGTACCCGTTCGGTCAGTCCCAAACTCGTTGCGAGTGTCCTGCGGCCAATCGGCTGCATCAAGCGGACATAGTGTAAGATATCGTAACGATGTCGGAGCGTATCGAGCAGGTCAGGGACAATTTGCTTCTGAACGTGAATCAGTTGCTGGATCATGCTCTTACCCCCTCGACTTTCAGTGTGGACAACTTTTGTCCCACTTTTTTATTTGCGTCCCACCGCTACGAGTTCATCTTATCAATCACTTTTCCGTCTGGCAACCCCTTCAAACGTTTTTTTTCGATGTAAGCGTATACTTAACAAAATCTTCAACTTTGTTGTCATCATATCGCCCTTGACTGATCACTTCTCCTTCGTGTATGAGAACAGGGATTTCGAAGAGGTACTTCGCCTCAAGACCCTCATCTCCCGTAATATCAATCTGCTCGAGCTCGATCGGGTAATCCTCCTGCAGCCATTCGAGCATGACAAGCGCCTCGTCACAGAGCGAACAATTGTCACGTTTATATAAAGTTAGTTTCATTTTTGTCATCCCTTCCATAACTGCCGCTCACGCTCACGTGAGTTGCCGAATCCAAGCTCTTCCCGATAGTTCGTCACGGTCCGTCTCGTCACTGGATAGCCATATCGGGCGAGTTCGTCCGCCAGTGCCTGATCACTTTGCGGGGCTTTCTCCCGTTGAATCAGTTCTGCGAGCGTCCGCTTGATCATGAACGGTGAATGTCCATGACTCGTCGACCTTACAAAAAAGTGTTTCCATTCCATGATCCCGCCTTCGGTCTTCGCAAACTTCCCTTGAATGGCACGTCCGACTGTTGATTCGTGCTTGCCGATTTGTTGTGCGACGGTCCGACGGGTCAGCGGATTGAGGACAAGTTCTCCTTTCAGCCACTCGGTCTGACGTGACGCGATGACAGCCCATATCTCACGTAACGTCTCGTTCCGCATCGCAAGGGACGTCATCCACCATTTTGCCTCGCGGTCATTGCCGACTTTCGTCGCGTCAAGTTCCAGATTGAGCCACGTCGTGACAAGTTTTCCATCTTCGTAACGCACTTCGACTTCCGGAAACACGTGACCCGTTTCTTCATATAATAACGGACGTTTTGGTAGTGTCACGACCATTCGCTCTAAACGGGCGAGCTCTTCTTCTGAAATCGCGAGCACGCTCGCCATCTGTTTTTGGCTCACGCCACTCTCGATTGCGTCAAATACATCGACGACGCGCGGGTCCTCATGTTCAATCGCATGCCGATACTGACACTCTCGTTCCGTTCTCGCCCCGATCCCCGTCGGTTCAAGAAATAAAAGTGCCTGTCTCGCTTGTTCGATTTGAGTTACGTCGACACCGCACCGCTCCGCCAACACCTCATTCGTATCCGGTAATAATCCCCGATGGTCGAGCAACAGGACGAGCTGCCGTCTCAGCTCTTTCTCCGACTCGCTACCGCTTCCTTCACGAATCTGGGTGAACAGCTTCTCTTCGAACGCGCTCGCCGCATCCGCGACCCATCCGAGATCCCCACTCCCGACCTGAATGTTTGGATTATGGCGCGCCAGACGTGCGAGTCGAAACGAGAGCGCGAGACGGTCCGCCTCGAGCACCGGTAGCCGTTGCACAAGGTCTTGCGTCATCTGTTGCTGTTGTACCTGTTTTTGTTCTTGCCGTTGCATCGTTCTCCCCCCTCTTCTCTATTGTAACGAACCCGCTCTGCTTGCGCTCAAAAAAGGATAATGAACAGGATTGCTTTTTTAATAAAACAAATGTATAATAAATTCGTGTCACACACATGCACCCGTAGCTCAGGGGATAGAGCACTGGTTTCCGGTGCCAGGTGTCGGGAGTTCGAATCTCTCCGGGTGTATCAAATGCAAAGGACGAAGGCCAAATGAGGTCTTCGTCCTTTTTTATGTTTTCTACTTCAATTTTAAACCAGCATACTTCTAATTATCCTTTATATAGTATATTTAAGTTAAAGAATTGAAAAAGAGGTGTCAGTAAATGGCTCATACTGTTCCAGAGACGATTCGTTCATCCGCAACAACAGGAGAACGACTTGTCTTTCGCACATTGAAGCGCTACCTCCCAGATGATTACATCGTTTACTTCGAACCCAATATACACGGCAGAAGGCCAGATTTCGTCATCATTGGACCCGACTTAGGATTAATCGTTTTAGAGGTGAAAGACTATACTCGCTCTACGCTCTACCAACTGAACCACGATGAATGGATCATCACTCCTGCAAACGAATCTCAAAAGAAAGTGAAAAGTCCATTTCTACAAGCCCGTGAAAATATGTTCAAATTAACTGATGTCCTAAAGAAAGATCAAAACCTGATTCAGCACGAAGGAAAATATGCAACGACCTTAAAATTCCCTTATGGCTCAGGCGTTATTTTTACACGACTGACACAAGATGATTGTATTCGCCATGGACTCTATCAAGTCATCGATCCTTGTTTGTCACTCATGCGTGATGAAATCAATCCTGATGACCCACAATTCTCAGAGGAAATCCTCATCGAAAAAATTCTGAACATGTTCACTGTTCCTTATCGCCTAAAGCAACCATTGACCGGAGAAGAGATTGATGCGATTCGTTATCATCTATTCCCAGAAGTTCGAATCAGCGCAGAATTCAAAAAAGTCACCCCTTATCAAGATCAGCTCTTACTTTCCCTTCACAACATCCG
>NZ_JAPEHX010000056.1:0-20196 GCF_028823655.1 Exiguobacterium sp. B2(2022)
ATGCCAGTCTCTTCTAACAAGGCACGCACTTCTTGCTCACGATGAGGTAACTGCTCAGGAAGGCTGAGACCGGTCACGTCAATCTCATGGCGGACCGTACGTGTCATCACTTCTTCCTTCCCATCAAACAATCCAACTTTTGTCGAGGTCGACCCTGGGTTGATCGCAAGAATTAGCCGTTTTGTCATCTTAGCGTCTCCCTAGAATACTTTTTTCAACTTTAAGGAACTGACTACGTGAACGTGCCATCATGTGAATCCGTTCTTCGGCCATCTTGTCAGCCGCCACGTGCGTCGGTACTCCATCACGCTCCGCGATTTCAAAGACACGCATCATGTTGTCATAGATGAGTTCGACTTTCTTCATTGCCCGTTCACGGTTGTAACCTTCAAGTTCGTCCGCGACGTTGATGACACCTCCAGCGTTGATAACAAAGTCTGGCGCGTAGAGGATCCCGTTCTCGTCAAGTACATCCCCGTGACGATCTTCAGCCAATTGGTTGTTTGCGGCACCCGCAACGATTTGAGCTTTCAATTGTGGAATCGTTTTGTCGTTGATGACTGCACCGAGTGCACATGGAGCGAAAATGTCACACTCGACTGCATAAATCTCATCTGGTTTGACGACCGTCGCACCAAAGTCTGCTTCTGCACGTTTGAGCGCTTCTTCGTTGATGTCTGTCACAATCAAATGCGCGCCTTCTTCGTGGAGGTGACGACATAAGTTGTAGGCTACGTTACCGACACCTTGCACGGCAACCGTTTTCCCTGCGAGTGAGTCTGTTCCGAACTTCCATTTCGCAGCAGCTTTCATACCGCGGTAGACGCCATACGCCGTTACTGGTGATGGGTTACCACTTGAACCGAACGCAGGGCTGACTCCTGTGACGTAATCTGTCTCCATGTGAATGAAGTCCATGTCAGCAACCGTTGTGTTTACATCTTCAGCCGTGATGTAACGTCCACTGAGTGATTGTACGTAACGTCCGAATGCGCGGAAGAGAGCTTCTGACTTATCCGTCTTGGCATTCCCAATGATGACAGCCTTCCCACCACCCAAGTTGAGTCCGGCTGCAGCATTTTTATAAGTCATTCCTTTTGCGAGACGCAACACGTCTGTGAGCGCTTCTTGCTCTGACTCATAATTCCACATACGAAGTCCGCCGAGTGCTGGACCGAGTGTCGTATCGTGAATCGCAATGATTGCTTTTAGCCCAGACGCTTGGTCTTGGCAAAATACGATTTGTTCGTAATCCTCAGATTGTAAGACATCAAAAATACGGAAGCGTGGTTCTGTGTTTGTTTCCATCATGATCAATTCCTCCTGTTAAGTACGATTAGTTTTTGGCATGTAACAAAGCGAATGCGAGGGAATAAAGTTTCGCCTCCGCTGTATCGGCACGACTCGTCAACACGACAGGGGCAGATGCGCCAACGACAATCGCCGCAACGCTCGCCTCTGCGAAATACATGATTGATTTATAAAGGACGTTGCCGACCTCTATGTATGGTACGACTAATAAATCTGCTTGCCCCGCCACTTCACTATTAATTCCTTTTTGTTTCGCTGCGACCATATCGACCGCGTTATCAAGGGCGAGCGGTCCATCGACGATACAGCCTTTGATTTGTCCCCGACGATTCATCTGACTGAGCAACGCGGCATCGAGCGTCGCGTTCATCTGAGGGTTGACAACCTCAACAGCCCCAATCGCTGCGACTTTTGGCGATTCGTAACCAATGTCATGCATCGCCTCTACCGCATTATGAATGATTTCAACCTTTTCTTCGAGCGATGGTGCGATATGGATCGCAGCATCGGTCACACCAATCAATTTTTCCCGATTTGGAATTTGAAATAATGCGATATGACTGAGCGTCCGGTTCGTCCGAAGACCGGCCTCTCGATTGAGAACGGCTTTCATGAATGTCGATGTCGACACCATCCCTTTCATGAGCACATCCGCCTCTTTGTTTTTCACGGCTAGTGCAGCACGTCTGGCAATCTCTACATCACCTTTTGCATGTAAAATATCGACGTCTGACTCATCGATTCCATACTGTTCACATAACTTTCGGATTTCCCGGGCTTCACCAAATAAAATGAAACGTGACAATCCATGATCTGTGGCAAGTTTTACGGCTCGGATTACTTCTTCATCCGCTGCCCCCGCAATGGATACCGTACAACCCTCTAGTTGTTTTGCGTTCGTCAGCATCCGTTCAAAATTCATCATTGTCCCCCCTTGCTCTCTACACTATAACATAAGCAAGTTTGTTTCCTAAATTGTAAGCGCTTTATTATGCAGGTAACCATGCAAATAATTGCTTACCATGCATAAAAGTTCATGCATTTTATTGCGTGGTTTCTAATTTATTATATAAAGTCCGAATCGAAATTTTTAAACGACGAGCAGCTTCTGACTTATTTCCACCAGTTTCTTCGATTGTTCGTTCAATCAAATCGCGCTCATATTTCGCTACCGCTTCATGGAGCGTTCGAGACTCGACGACTTTCTGAGTTGGCGTGCGAGGTGATAATTGTAAGTGATGTGGAGCAATCCATTGTTCCATGCTCGCCATATAAATCATCGCCCGACCAATCACATTCTCAAGTTCTCGGACGTTCCCTTTCCAATGCTGACTTTTTAGGAGCACGATGGCATCTTCATCCACTCCTTGTACACTCCGACCATATTCTTGATTCAACTTTCGAATGATTCGATCACAGAGTGCCTCGAGTTCATTCAACCGTTCACGAAGGGGAGGGATATGGATCGGCATTCGATTGATGCGATAATACAAATCTTCACGAAACGCCCCGTCTGCCACTTTCTGTTCAAGGTCGGCATTTGTCGCAGCGATGATGCGAACATCAATCGGAATCGCCGTTGTCCCCCCGACTCGTACAATCTCATTTTCTTGAAGGACACGCAGAAGCTTCACTTGGACATCAAGTGGCAGTTCTCCGATTTCGTCCAAAAAGAGCGAGCCGCCGTCTGCCTCCTCGAAGTAACCGGTCTTTCCGCCACGCTTCGCACCGCTGAACGCGCCATCTTCATAGCCGAACAGTTCACTTTCAAGAAGTGTAGGTGAAATGGCCGCACAGTTTACCCGGATAAACTTTTTGAATTTCCGAGGGGACTCCCCATGAATGGCATGGGCGAACAGTTCTTTTCCTGTTCCCGATTCCCCGCGAATCAATACCGTCACCGGTGTCACAGCTGCCAATTTCGCTTGATCGATGACGAATCGCATCGTATCACTTGTCGCGATGATATCGGCAAACTGATATTTTGCCTCTAGATTTCGAATGCGGGTTTTCGCTTCCTGCAGTTCATCACGCAGCGCACGAATTTGAGACACGTCGCGAATGACGCCGACCGAGCCTCGCAATTTCCCCTCAACGATGATCGGTTCGGCGTTCACAAGAATGTCTCGTCGCGTCGCCCCGATTTGCATCCGAATGTCTCGGACCCCCTGCCCCGTCGATAATACTTTCAAATGTACACTCTCCTGCATCCCGATGTCGGCAGTGGCAGGCTTATCGACGACATCCTCTTTTTTGAATCCCGTCAACCGTGTGTAAGAAGGATTGATCAAGATGGTGTTGCCGTGATGATCGGCTACCGAAATCGCCTCACTCGTACATTCGATGATCGCCTCAAGCATCTGTTGATTCTGTTTCAATCGCTCGACAACGATCCGAATAAACTCTCCCGGCAACACAACTGCGTCTTGATAATGATCCTTCAACTCTTCAAACGTTTGATGCTGCCCTGTCGTTTCAATGACAAAGTCTAATGATGCATCCGCATATTTCGTCCAATTATCCGTCACGGCGATGCCACAACTTTTGGCAAGTGCCATCCCTTCAGCTGATGCATCGGAGTCCACGACCGCTACAATCGTAGCAAGCGGAGAGTCCATCAACATGTTCAGGACTTCAGTTCCCCCTTTTCCTGCCCCGACAATCATCAATCGTTTGTTCATAAGAATTCCCCCATCTTTCTCTCTTCTCATCTTCATGCTACTGAATCCGAACATGATGCGCAAGCCGACTAAAAATAGACAGTGTGGAATGACTGAATTTCTGTTAAAATAATGTATGGTAAAGGAGGAGATTGCATGCGTTTCATCGCGCTTCTAATCTTAATCGTCCCTGGTTTACTCGGTGTTTACGGAATCAAATTACTTCGTGATAGCTTCTTTTTGAAGACGAGTGGACCGTTCACATGGATTGATTCACTCGCTGCCGCCTCCATGTTGCAGGGGACATTCGGACTTCTGCTCGCCATGGGCGGGATCGGATTTGTAGCTGGCTATATATTTAACCGCGACAAAAAAACAGGTAAAGTACAACAAGGTTCCCTAACTTGACTTCATTTCAAGTGCGGAACCTTTTATTCGTATTGAATTGTGATCACTACGGATGATCTCCTTTCCAACTGCTTTACTTCCTTTGACATGAGATCCAACGTCTTCTTAATGAAGAAGTATGAAAGAACTTTAGTAACTGCCGTCTTGCGTGAACGGAACGTTTCCATTCGAGTTACTAACTTTTTTAGTTATCGGATCATGTCCAACCATCCATCGTGAAGTCGAACGCTTGCCATAAACTGTTCAACGGTTGACAACACTCCTTTTGGTTAACTGAACGATTTGTTTTTCCTATACCAACCCCTAGCTTCGAGTTGATGATAGAATCGTCTCGCGAATGAGCGACTGTCGCGACCTCACGTCGGGACATTAACGACTTGAGATGTCGTTCCCACCTCTGAGCTATTGTCGGATAGCGAACCGAGATGATTTTGTTTCTTCAAACATTGCTCCGGAACAAGTTTGAAAAGCGTTCATCTGACGCTTGTCCAAGTAACTTGGTACACCTTTATTATAACAAAACACTCTCGTTTTGCAAGCGCTTTCTTTCATAAAGTAAATAAATTTTTTAATAATTATTTTACAAAAAGGACTAAGCCATCAAACGGCTTAGTCCTTCTGAACGATTCAATTACTTTTAAACGACAAGTAGGTGACGAAATACGAAATGAACTCCGAGTTCTTCGGACTCCGTTCACGCTCAGGTCGCCCTTCAAACATCTCATGGTCGCGCATGCCATTCTCCCACGCCGTCTTGATGGCGTGACGCATCGCCCGCTCTACACGTGACGAAGTCGTATCATGCTCTTTTGCGACCATCGGATACAATTCTTTCGTAATCAATCCAAGCAAATCTTGACGCTCGCGTACGTAAATGACGGCTTGACGGATATACTTGAACCCTTTAATTCGAGGAGAAATCCCAAGCTGTTGGAGCAAGAGCGAAATTTCAATTTCATCTGGGGACATTCCTTCGAATTCGCGATTCGCACCATCCGACAACTCACGAATTTTCGTCAACAGTTGTTGGATATTGAAAGGTTTGACGAGAAAGTAAGAGGCACCCAATTGAACCGCTTGTTTCGTCACTTCATCTTTTCCGAACGCACTCAACATGATCACTTCTGGCTTATCATCGCCGAGCTCTTCATGTAAACGTTGCAATACTCCGATTCCATCCAAATGCGGCATGATAATGTCGAGTAAGAGTACATCCGGTTGGTGTGTCTTGACGACCTCCAAGCACGCTTCACCATCGTGCGCTGTTCCAACGACACGGAGATCAGGCTCAGATTCTAGTTGTCGGCTCAACAAATCGACGATTTCTCGATTGTCGTCCGCAATACATAATGTAATCACTTATGACACTCCTTTGATGAACTTCTGTTTTACTTGCTGTGACATTTCGAGCAACTCTTCAACGTGTTGCTTCGTCAAGTCTGTCATTTGAATACCAGCAATCATTCGACCTAGCTCGTCAATCCGGCTCTCGCGGTCGAGAGTGGCAACGTTTGTCTTCGTCCGGTCGTCTGTTTCCGTCTTCGTGATATATAGGTGCTGATCTGCCATTGCAGCAACTTGAGCTAAGTGCGTGATACATAACACTTGCGACCCGACAGACAGACGAAAGATTTTTTCTCCCATCGCCTGTGCGACACGCCCTGATACTCCTGTATCGACTTCATCAAAGATAATCGAGGCGACTCCGACCGTGCGGGAAAAGATTGATTTAAGAGCTAACATGACACGGGAAAGTTCACCACCTGAAGCCACTTTTGCAAGTGGCTTGAATGGTTCCCCGACGTTCGTCATCATATAAAACTCGACATCATCAAGACCGTCTTGTTTTAATGGCGTCGTTCGGAATCGGACTTCAAACGCTGTTTTCTCCATATATAATTCTTTTAATTCTCGATGGATGTCGTGCTGAAGCGACTCAGCCGCCGCTTTACGTGACGCTGACAGTCGTTCGCCTGCCTCTTTTGCGACTTTCTCTAATCGGACAAGGTCTTCTGACAGTGTTTGCAGCAACTCCTCACGATTCGTCATCGATTTCAATTCATCGGATACTTGTTCACCGTAAGCGATGACTTCTTCGATTGTCGTGCCATATTTCCGCTTAAGCTGTTGGAACAGTGCGAGACGCGACTCGATTTCATCTAACCGAATCGGATCGAACTCAAGTGAGTCGAGTTGGTCTCGTAACTGAAATTTCGCATCTTCGAGCAAATAATAAGCATTCGAGATTGTTTCTGACACAGATGCGAGAGAAGAGGACAATTGAGAAGCTTCTTCCATCTCGCGCATTGCGACCCCAATTTGGTCAAGTCCGTTCGAATCTTCCGCGACCGCCTCATAAGACAGGCGAATGTGTTGATGAATGCGTTCAAAGTTCGCTAATTCATCCCGTTCTTCCATTAACGCCTGTTCTTCACCTGCTTTTAGTTCAGCCGCTTCAATTTCTTTCGTTTGAAACGATAATAAGTCCATGCGCTGTGCAAGCTCTTGTTCACTTTGGCTGAGTCGCTTCAGTTCATCCGCGACTTGCTTCCAAGATGCGTACGCTGTCTGATACTCCTCTAGTAATGGCCCAATTTCCTTTTCGGCATAATGATCGAGAATGCCTAAGTGAAATTCTGAATCCATCAAGTGTTGATGCTCATGTTGACCATGAATATCGACAAGCAAGCGACCGAATTCACGTAGCGTGGAGAGTGGCATCATCTTCCCATTTACACGACAGACGCTTTTCCCGCTACTATGTAAGTCTCGGCGTAAAATGACTGTCCCGTCCTCGATTTCGATGCCGTATTGTTCGGCCGCCTCAATGACCGGATGATCCGATTCAACCATGAACATTCCTTCAATTTCGGCCTTATCTTGACCATAACGAACGAATTCGCTCGATCCACGTCCTCCAACAAGCAACCCAATCGCATCTAACAAAATCGATTTACCGGCACCTGTCTCACCCGTGAGAACGGTCATGCCCCGATTAAACGGAATGTTTAATTCGTCGATAATCGCAAACTGTTTGATTGATAGTTCTGCCAACATACGTACTTTCACCTCATAACATTCCGAGTAGTCGATCGATGATTTGTTTCGCTTTCTCCTCATCGCGAGCAATCATGAGAATCGTGTCATCTCCACAAACTGTTCCAATCAATTCGTCCCATGACAGATGGTCAATCAAGACACCGATTGCATCCGCGTTACCTGGTAGTACTTTCATGACAACCAAGTTTTGAGCTGAGTCGACCGAGACGAAGCTGTCACCGAGGATGCGCTTCATTTTTCCGTATGGGTTAAAACGCTGATCCGCAGGCAAGCTGTATTTGTATCGTCCGTCATTCAAAGGAACTTTCACTAAATGTAACTCTTTAATATCCCGAGATACAGTCGCCTGTGTGACGGGATATCCTAAGCGACGAAGTTCGTCTACTAATTCATCTTGCGTTTCGATTTCACGATTCGTCACGATGTCTCGAATTTTAATCAATCGCTGTCCTTTATTCATAAGCGCTGACACCTCATTCTTCGTTTCACATACACATTATCATTCTAAAGTATTGTCGAAAAAAGGTCTAGCATTCCAGTGGGTATTTCCACCATTCCCCATCTCTTCTTCGTCGATAAGAAAAAGCTACAGACAAATCTGCCTGTAGCCATTGCTCATCCCTTTAGTTTGGCATGTGCCGCATCCACCACGTCTTCGACTTGAAGGGATGGTTCGACTCCACCTACTCCCGTATAACGGGCGAATAAGAGGAATTCAATATTTCCGTCTCCACCCGTGATCGGGGAGTAGTCCAATCCTTCGACGAAGAACCCTTCCGATGCAAAATAGCGAACCATATCACTCGCCACTCGCTCATGTACGTCACGGTCTCGTACAATCCCTTTCTTCCCGACGTCGGCTTTACCGGCTTCGAATTGAGGTTTGACGAGCGCCATAACGACACCCTCCTGCTTTAAAATCGTTTTAAGAGGTGGCACCATGAGACGAAGTGAGATGAAAGAAACATCGATCGTCGCAAAATCTGGTTTGACCGGGAATTGATCGGCTGTCGCATGACGGAAATTCATCCGTTCCATAACGATGACGCGATCATCGCTACGAAGCTTCCAGGCGAGCTGGTTGTACCCGACATCGACCGCATACATTTGTGTCGCCCCGTTTTGAAGCGCACAGTCTGTAAATCCTCCCGTAGAGGAACCGATATCAATCCCCACGCGGTCTTGAACGTCGAGCGGGAATACTTGCAGAGCTTTCTCAAGCTTAAGTCCGCCTCGTCCGACGTACGGTAGAACTTGACCTTTCACTTCAAGAGGGATATCGTCAAACACTTTATCGCCTGCTTTATCCAGACGTTCGGTCCCGCTGTAGACAAGACCGGCCATGACGGCCCGTTTCGCCTTCTCTCGTGTTTCAGCGAGACCGCGTTCGACGAGTAGTACATCTAATCTTGTTTTCGTTCTTTTTTCCATAATCCCTCACACATTCTGTCGATTTGTCTCCATCACGAACCGTTCAATCGATTCCGCCATTTGGGCTGGTCGGAGACCAATCTCTTCTAAAAGTTGGTTAACACCGCCGTGCTCGATATATCGGTCTGGAATCCCGAGGCGTTGAATCCGCGGGAACGCTCCTGTTTCATTCGCATGTTCTAACACACTGCTTCCAAAGCCACCTGCGAGTGCTGCTTCTTCAAGTGTCACGAGCGGAATGCCTTCTGCATATAAAGAAGTGAGCATTGCATCATCGAGCGGTTTGATCGTGCGACAATTGATGACACGCACACTGAGCTTGCCTTCTAATAATGAACGTACTTCCAAAGCATCTTGAACTTGTGGTCCGAACGTCAAAATGGCGACATCCGTTCCTTCCGCCTCGACTTCCCAATCATCGAGCGAGATTTCTTGGAGCGTATCACTCATTGGTACGCCAATCCCTTCGCCACGAGGGAAGCGGATTGCAATCGGTCCATCATTATAACGAAGCGCGGAGTAAACAAGTTGTTGTAACTCTTCTTCATCTTTCGCCATCAAAATCCGAATGTTCGGTACGTGACGCATGAAGGCGATATCGAATACACCTTGGTGCGTCTCTCCATCTGCCCCGACAAGTCCTGAACGGTCAATCGTGAATACAACGTTCAAGTTTTGACGACAAATGTCATGGACGAGTTGATCGTACGCACGCTGGAAGAATGTTGAGTAAATCGAGACGACCGGTTTTAAACCTTGTGTCGCTTGACCTCCCGCTAGCGTTACCGCATGCTGTTCGGCAATCCCGACGTCAAACATGCGTTCCGGGAATTTTTTCGTGAAGCAGTCAAGTTTCGAACCGACACTCATTGCAGGCGTGATCAACGTCACCCGCTCATCCGACTCTGCCACTTTCGTAATCGTCTCTGCGACGACTTTCGAATAACTCGGTCCTTTTGGCTTCCCTTTGATCACTTCGCCTGACTCAATCTTGTAAGGTCCTAAACCGTGCCACGTTCCAACACCGTCTAACTCAGCGGGACGGTAACCCTTCCCTTTTTTCGTGATGACATGAACGAGAACCGGTCCATCGATTTTTTTCGCATATTCGAGTGTCTCAAGCAAGTCTTTCAAATCATGGCCGTCAGTCGGTCCAAAGTAAGTGAAACCGAGTTCTTCAAAAAATGTGCCTGGAATGAGTGCAGATTTCAATAAATCTTTTACTCGCTCCCCACTTCGTTCGAGTGAATTGCCGACGAGTGGAATGTGCTTGATGATTGATTCCATCTCTTCACGTGCATGCTTCAGTTTACGTGACGCACGGATTCGACCGAGCATATTATGCATCGCCCCAACGTTCGGCGCGATAGACATCTCATTGTCGTTCAAGATGACAATGACATTCTGCTTCTCGGCACCGATGTGGTTCAATGCTTCGAGCGCCATTCCTCCAGTCAATGCTCCATCGCCGATGATGGCAATGGCACGATCATTCGCGCGTCCTTTTAACTCATTTGCGATCGCAATCCCCATTGCTGCTGAAAGCGACGTCGAACTGTGGCCAGTCTCCCATACATCATGTTCACTCTCACAACGTTTAGGAAAACCACATAATCCGTTGTATTGTCGAAGGGTATCAAACTGGCTCGTACGTCCTGTCAAAATTTTATGAACGTACGCCTGATGACCGACGTCCCATACAAGTTGGTCTTTCGGACTGTCAAATACACGGTGCAGGGCTAGCGTCAACTCCACAACTCCTAAGTTTGGCGCTAAATGCCCTCCCGTCACTGCCAATTTTTCAATCAAGAATCGTCTAATGTCTGAGCCGAGTGATTCGAGTTCGGTTACAGACATCCTTTTCAGGAATGACGGGTCTTGAATGGATGTCAAGTCCATAATGACCATCCTTTCTCCTCACATTTTACTGATTCGTACCTTACATTTTACAAGAATGTGACGGTAGATGCCACACATTCCCCAAAACAAAGGTGACACGATGTGCTCATCGTGTCACCGGGGTCAATGATTTCGTTTCACCACAAACGCCAACAAGTCTAATAATAGCGGAGCTTGAATCGAAAGTGACTCAATCGCAAAGGTCGCTGCCTCTACTTCTGCATCGAGCGCACGCTTCGCCCCGTCTAATCCGAGCAGTTTCGGATACGTCGTTTTTTCGTTCTCTTCATCCGAACCGACACGTTTCCCGATTGTCTGCTCGTCCCCGACGACATCTAAAATATCGTCTTGGATCTGAAATGCGATGCCAAGGTGTCGGCCGAACTGTTTTAATTGTGTTCGATCTTCCTCCGATACACCGGCAAGGATTCCACCTGCTTCAAGCGCATAGACGAGCAGTGCACCCGTCTTTCGTTCGTGAATCGACTGAAGTTCCTGTAACGTGACGTCACTCCGTTTCTCAGCAAGCATATCGTCCAACTGACCGCCGACCATGCCAGAGCTACCGGCAGCTAGACCGAAAACGCGGATGATTTCGACGATTTCTTCAGCAGGGAGCGACATTTGTGCGAGAATGCGAAACGCATCCGTCAGAAGCGCATCCCCTGCTAAGATGGCAGTCGCCTCATCAAACTGTCGGTGATTCGTCGGTCGACCTCGGCGAAGATCATCATCATCCATCGCCGGCAAATCATCGTGAATAAGTGAATATGTATGGACCATTTCGAGCGTCGCCGCAACCTCACTGCCTCGCTCGAGTGGTACACCGTACGTTTCTAGAACAGCATAGACAAGCGCGGGGCGGATTCTTTTTCCGCCCGCTTCTAAAGAATAGACCATCGCATCGCGAAGTCGCGACGGCATGTCACTCGTCTCAATGAGCGAACGCATCGACTCTTCGACAGTTCGCTTCCACTTGTTCAAATCATCCGTGCGATTCATGCAGATCCCCCTTTTTCACGAAGGGTACCGTCTAACTCTAGTATTTCGTCCATTTTCTTTTCAGCGGCCGAGAGTTTTGTCTGGCACAAAGCAGATAACCGGACACCTTCTTCATATAAAGTCATCGCTTCCTCTAACGGTACGTCACCGGTTTCGAGTTGCGCGACAATCTGTTCGAGTCGTTCAAGTGCCGCTTCAAACGTCTGTTCTTTTTTCGTCACCAACAATCCTCTCCTTCACCTCAGCGACAGCATGACCGTCCCGAAAACGAATCGAGATGTTCCCATCGCGTAATTCTTTCACATTTTGCACATATGCTCCATCTTGTTCAATGAAGGTGTAGCCCCGTGATAGGACGGCGAGCGGACTGACCGCATGCAATCTTCCTACCTGTTGCGCAAATTGTCGTTTTGATTGTTCTAATGGTTTCGTCCGACGAAGTCGATCGACCATTTGATTGACCTGTTCTCCTTGTTGCGACAAGGTTTTTGAGAACCGTTTCACATCAAGGTGTTGTGACAACTGACGGAGCTGATGAGTCGCTTCGGTAAGATGTCGTTTCACCCCTTGCTCGAGGCGGATTTCCGACTGAGCAAACCGTTCTCGTTTTTGAGAAATCGTATATCGTGGTGATTTCAGGCCATAACTGTTGATCATTCGCTCTACACGATTCCGAGAATCATCGAGTTGAATCCTAACGGCTTTATGCAGATGGTTGTCAAGACGCTCTAAATCTTTCCGCTGTGAGTCAAGCCGCCGCTGTCGGAGTTGCCGCCCGAACATCTGCGACAAAATCAGCGAGCGTATAATCCGTCTCATGACCGACAGCAGAGATGATCGGGATGGTCGACGCATAGATGGCTTCGACCACGACATCCTCATTGAACGCCCACAATTCTTCAATCGAGCCGCCACCACGACCGACGATGAGCACATCACAGTCGGTCCGTTCATTCATCCACCGAATGGCAGATGCCACTTGTGGGGCAGCCATTTCGCCCTGTACGGCTACAGGGGCAAATGTGATGGCAACGTGGGGCGCACGACGCCGAAGTGTAGTCGCGATATCATGTAGCGCTGCACCTTTCGGAGATGTGACAATTCCAATCCGCTCAGGAAACGTCGGAAGGAGTTGTTTTCGGTCTGCATCAAACCAACCCTTCTCCTCAAGTTCACGTTTTCTCGCCTCATACTGTTCGTATAATAAACCGATTCCGTCTTGACGCATCAGTTCGACGTACAATTGAACGTCACCGGTCGCTTCATACATAGTCACTCTTGAGACGGCGATGACCTTCATTCCATCTTTCGGTTCGAATTGAAGCTGTTTCGCATCTCGAGAGAACATGACGGCTTTCATGCGGGACGCATCATCTTTCAAGGTGAAATAACAATGACCAGATGAATAGCGTTTAAAATTCGAGATCTCACCGATGACTGCGACTTGTCGAAGCAAGACATCATCATCGAGTTGTCGCTTCACATATCGAACAACTTCGGAGACCGGAAGTGGATTAGCCACGTGACGCTACCTCGACCGTGTTATGCATAAGCATCGTGATCGTCATCGGACCGACACCGCCAGGAACCGGTGTAATCGCACTCGCCTTCTCTTTAACGGCCTCATAGTCGACATCGCCAACGAGACGTCCTTCGACACGGTTGACGCCGACGTCGATGACGAGCGCACCAGGTTTGACCATGTCTGCAGTAACGAGACTTGCACGCCCAACTGCGACAATTAAGATGTCAGCCTGTCTTGTCATTTCTCCAAGGTCTTTCGTTTTCGAGTGACAGTACGTGACCGTAGCAGATTCATTCAAGAACAACATGCCGACTGGTTTTCCGACGATTTGACTGCGACCGACGACCACGACGTGTTTCCCAGCAATCTCAGTTTGTGTCTTTGCGAGATGCAAAATGCCGTGTGGTGTACATGGAAGCAACGTATCAAGACCGAGCATCATCTTTCCGACGTTCTCAGGATGGAAGCCGTCAACATCCTTCTCAGGAGAGATACGCATGATGACTAGTGATTCGTCAATGTGTTTTGGTAGTGGGAGTTGCACGAGAATCCCGTGTACTTCCTCATCCTCATTCATCAAGTCAATCAAGTCGAGCAATTCTTTCTCGCTAATCGTTTCATCAAAACGGAGCACTTGTGAATCGATTCCGATTTCTTGTGCTGCCCGTTCTTTCCCGCGTACATAGCTATGACTTGCTGGGTCATCCCCAATCAATACTACTTTCAATTTCGGTACGATGTTGCGTGCACGAAGTGCTGTCACACGCTCTTTTAACGTTTCTCGATATGATGCTGCCACTTGTTTCCCGTCGATCACTACTGCCATCTCTCTCATCCCCCGTTGTCTTTAGGTTTTTCTGTAGTTGGTCTGGTGTCTTATCTCTATTTTTTAGTCTTCTTTAATAATGTTGCCGAGTACGCCATTCACGAGCTTACCGGCTTCTTCGTCTCCGAACGATTTCGCGAGTTCGACCGCCTCGTTGATGGTGACGTTCTCCGGAATCGTTTCAACGTATAGCAATTCAAACGTCGCCATACGTAAAATCGTACGTTCGACATTCCCTAGGCGATCCAAGCGCCAGTTTTTCAAGTTTTCGACGAGCAAAGCGTCAATATCCTCTTGATGCTCTAGCGTTCCTGTGACGAGTTGTTCGTAAAACGGATCAGACTCTTGCCCGTCCAATGCGAATTCGATGGCTTCGTCCACCTCTAATTTAGATACTTCGATTTGAAAAAGCGTTTGAATCGCTTTCTCTCGTGCTTCATGACGTTTCATTCAGTTACTCTCCTTTTACATGCTTTCATTGTGATAGTTTAGCATAAAGCACTCATAAATTCAGTACAAAAAACCAGGAAGCCGAAATAATGTTCGGGCTTCCTGGTTGTTGTTATTTCGCCAATGACATTTCTTTTTCGACAAATTTCGTGTCGAATGTACCGATTCGGAACTGTTCATGTGCCATCACTTGTTGATGGAACGGAATCGTCGTTTTTGATTCCCGAAACCGTAAACTCGTCTAAAGCGCGTAACATCTTTAAAATCGCCTCGTCGCGCGTCGGCGCATGTACGATCAATTTGGCGACCATCGAGTCGTAGAACGGAGGAATCATCGCTCCTGCATATAGACCACTGTCCACCCGAACGCCCATACCACCTGGGACGATGTATTGATCGATTTTCCCCGCCATCGGACGGAAGTCCATGAACGGGTCTTCTGCGTTGATCCGGCATTCAATCGAATGCCCAGAGAACGTGATGTCTTCTTGAGAGATGGCGAGCGGATGCCCAAGTGCCACTTCTAATTGTGCTTGCACGAGATCGAATCCGGTGATCATCTCCGTGACCGGGTGTTCGACTTGAATCCGCGTATTCATTTCCATGAAATAGAACTCATTGGATTCTGGAACATAGATGAACTCGATTGTCCCCGCTCCAGAATATTGAATCGCTTTCGCCGCTTTGACTGCCGCATCTCCCATCATTTGACGTGTTGCTTCGTCAATCGCAGGTGATGGCGCTTCTTCAACGAGCTTCTGCATCCGTCGTTGAATCGTGCAATCACGCTCGCCTAAATGAATCACGTTCCCGACTTGGTCAGCAAGAACTTGCACTTCTACGTGACGGAACGACTCGATAAATTTCTCGAGATACACGTCTCCGTTACCGAACGCCTGCTTCGCCTCTTTGCGTGTCGCAACCAACCCTTGGATGAGTTCGTCTTCGTTTCGGGCGACCCGAATACCGCGTCCCCCACCACCTGCCGTCGCCTTGATAATGACCGGATAGCCCATCTCGCGCGCGAGTTCTACGGCCTCTTCATCTGTGACGACACCGCTAGAACCCGGGACGACCGGCACACCTGACTCAATCATCGTTCGTTTGGCCTCATCCTTGATTCCCATCTTACGGATGGCATAGCTACTCGGTCCGACGAATTGGATGCCACACGCCTCACACATCTCGGCAAATTCAGCATTTTCAGCTAAAAATCCGTATCCAGGGTGCACCATCGTCGCGTCCACGGCACAGGCGACCGACAAGATGTTTGGAATGTTCAAATACGAGTCTTTGGACGGATTTGGTCCAATACAGTATGCTTCGTCGGCCAAATGAACATGTAATGCTTCACGGTCTGCTTCTGAAAAAACAGCGACCGTCGGAATATTCAATTCTTTTGCAGCACGTATGATTCGAACCGCGATTTCTCCACGGTTAGCGATTAATAATTTCATAACGACCTCACTTCACGCTGAAGAGCGGTTGACCGAATTCGACGAGATCGCCATCTGCGACGAGCACTTCTACGATTTCGCCACTGATTTCCGCTTCGACATCGTTAAACAGTTTCATCGCCTCTAGAATACAGACGATTTGTCCTGACTCTACTCGATCACCTACGTTGACGAAGACTTCTTTATCCGGAGCTGGACGGGAATAAAACGTTCCGACCATTGGAGAGGTGATTGTACGGTAAGACGCTTGTTCTGGCGTCGATTGTTCTTTATGTTCTTCTGCTTGAGGAGCAGGCGCAGGTGGCGTGATTGCTTGTGTCTGCATCACAGGCGCGCTCATGACCGCTTGCGCTTCTTTCTTTAATGACAGTTTGAAATCAGATGTTTCAAGCTCCATTTCATGAACCGTTGACTGGTCCAATAGTTGAATGAGCTCTTTGATTTGATCGATTTGCATCTTTCTTACCCCCTGTTTATACCTGGTACTAATCTCCTCTTCACTATAACTGGTCAGACCAATGAATGCAACGAGAAAAAAAGAGTGCCCATTCATTCGAATGAACACTCTCTCAGATTAACCGTTGTAACGACCCATGAACTCTCCAGTACGTGTATCAACCGTCACTTTTTCACCTGGCTCGATGAAAAGTGGTACTTGAATCACATGACCTGTTTCAACTGTCGCGTTTTTCTTCACGTTCGATGCTGTGTCCCCTTTGACGCCTGGGTCTGCTTCGATGATTGTCAACACCACGCTCGTCGGAAGCTCGATTCCAAGAATCTCACCATTGTAGTCCGCGATACTGACTTCCATGTTTTCAAGCAAGTAAGGAAGCGCTGCTTTCACTTGTTCGCTCGTCAACTCAAGTTGCTCGTATGATTCATTGTCCATGAAGACATACGTGTCGCCCATTGGATAGAGATATTGCATACGCTTACGCTCAATGTGCGCACGCTCGATTTTTTCTCCACCGCGGAACGTTGTTTCTTGGATCGCTCCGTTGCGCAAGTTACGCATTTTTGTACGAACGAATGCTGCACCTTTACCTGGTTTTACGTGTTGGAATTCGATGACTTGCCAAATCGAACCGTCAGATGTTTTGACTGTCAATCCTGTTTTTAAATCGTTAACTGATACCATGTTGATTTCCTCCTAAATTCAGACGAGACTCAAGCCTCAATCGTAATTAACTCTTTTGGCGACTGCGTCAGACGGTAACATCCGTCTTCCGTAACGACGACATCGTCCTCAATTCGGCAACCGCCGACACCGTTAATGTAAATACCCGGTTCAATCGTGACGACCATCCCTGGCTCGAGTACTGTTTCCGAGCGGAATGATAATCCAGGTGCCTCGTGCACTTCCATGCCAAGACCATGACCTGTCGAGTGGCCGAAGTACTCACCATATCCTGCTTCTTTGATAATGTCTCGTGTCAATGCGTCAGCTTCAATCCCTGTGATGCCAGCACGTGTACCTTCCACACCAGCGAGTTGGGCACGAAGCACTGTGTCATAGATTTGACGCAACTCGTCCGAAATCGGTCCGACCGCGAGTGTACGCGTAATATCTGAGCAGTACCCTTTATAGTAAGCACCAAAATCAAGTGTGACAAGTTCGCCAGATTCAATGACCTTATCGCTCGCAACGCCGTGCGGAAGTGCCGAGCGGAGACCAGAGGCAACGATCATATCGAACGATGACGAATCAGCACCTTTTGAGCGCATGAACATTTCGAGTTCGTTTGCGACTTCTCTCTCGGTACGACCCGGACGAATGAATGTCTGGATATGTGCATACGCTGCATCAGCGATTGCCGCAGCTTCCTTCATAATCTTAATCTCTGATTCATCCTTAATCAAGCGCAGTTTTTCAACGATTCCAGACGTCTCGATCAGATTTGCATCCACTTCTTTTTCATAAGCGCGATATTGACCGACTGTCATCGCGTCTTGCTCGATTCCAAGGCGTGCGATTGACTCACGTGACACAACATCTGCTACCGATTTGATGAGTGACGTATCAAGTTCAATGATGTCATACCCTTTTACTTGATCGTTCGCCTGTTCCGTGTAACGGAAGTCTGTGATAAAGCTTGCAGATTTCGCCGTGATGACGATCACACCGCTTGATCCAGTGAAGCCTGATAAGTAACGGATGTTCTCTCGTTTTGTGACGAGCAATGCGTCAATCTCGTTTGCCTCTAACTGTGCTTGCAGTTTGTTTACGCGTTCAATCATGTCGATTCCTCCAATGTTCGATTAGTGCATGCAATGCCAACGTGTAACTCGTCAGCCCGAAGCCGGTAATGACACCTAAACAAACGCCTGCGAGTTTTGACTCGTGGCGAAATGTTTCTCTGGCATGCACGTTCGAGATATGTACTTCAACGACCGGGGCAGCGATTGCAGATATGGCATCGCGAATCGCGATCGATGTATGCGTATAAGCACCCGCGTTTAAAATGACACCATCATAGTCGTAGGCGTCATGTAGCGCATCAATCAACGCTCCTTCGTGATTGGATTGAATGAAAGTGAGTTCGACGTCATCCGGTGCAGCAAGCATCAATTCGGCAGCTAGACCTTTTAACGACACGTCCCCATACACGTTCGGTTCACGGCGACCCAATAAATTTAAATTCGGACCATTCAACACTAGAATCTGCAATCTTCTTCCCCCTCGTTCGTCAAGTCTTATCTATTGTAACAAATTTATCGAAAGAACGTGAATCGAGCCTTCCGCCCTTTCGTTTTTTTTATAAATCGCGGTATAATTCAAGTACAACTCTGTAAGAATCGAGGAAAGTGAATGAATTCTAAACCAAACATTCCTGTCGGAGGACAGGCACTCGTGGAAGGCGTCATGTTCCAAGGCCGCTCCGAGAGCGCATCCGCCATTCGGCGAAAAGACGGTTCCATCGAAACGTTCGAGCAAGCGCGCATCCTCGTCCCGTGGGTCCAATCGTTGAAAAAGGTACCGTTTTTGAGAGGGATTGTCGCCTTATATGAATCCTTGAAGAACGGATCAGCGCATATGAATTTTGCAAGCGATCGTTATGACGTCGACCCGAGTGAAGATGTCAGTACGAACGAGGAACAGAAGCAGAGCATGTGGATGATTGCCTTCATCGCCATCATCGGTGTGATTTCTTATGTCTTTGGGAAGTTGATTTTTAACGTGACCCCAGCTCTTCTTGCCTCGATGTTTCAAGACGTGCCGTTATTTTCCGGACACGTGGTTCAAAACCTCCTTGAAGGGGGAATAAAATTAGTACTGTTGCTCAGTTACCTCTATCTGATATCGTTGACGCCACTCATTAAACGCGTCTTCCAATATCATGGGGCTGAACACAAGGTCATCAACTGTTACGAGTCCGGACGTCCGATTACGGTCGAACAAGTTCGAAAGAGCTCACGTCTTCATTACCGTTGTGGGTCGAGTTTTATTTTGTTCACCGTTTTCGTCGGGATTGGCGTGTACATGATCGTCCCAATCGATCCGCTTTGGCTACGACTCGTCAGCCGAATTGCGCTCTTACCTGTCGTCATCGGAATCTCATTTGAAGTCCTACAATTCACCAACCGTTTCCGTGAACATCGCTTTCTTTCATTCCTCGGAAAACCGGGTCTGTCACTCCAGCTATTGACGACTCGAGAGCCGAGCGATAAACAGATTCAAGTCGCAATCGAAGCATTCGAGACATGGGAACGTAAAGAGTTAGGAGAATCGGTCATTCATAGAGAGGGATAAGAGGAGGAAGCACCATGATCAGACAACGAATTGGTTCAACCGCTGCAACAATCGTGTTTATCTTAGGCTTCATCGGGGTCGGGCATATGCTCGCCACCGATCCCGGTCGATTATTTAGACAATTGTTGTTCATCGGGATATTCGGGTTAGTCTTTTATGTGATCTACCGCGTTTTCATCGGACGACGTATGTCCCCAGAGGATATGCGCTATCGTAAAACCGCTCAAGCCTCTAAGAAACGGATGCAAGGGAACCGTGGACCTCAAGTCAAACCTTCCGCATCCGTGAAGAATAAGAAACACAAGAAGCCGGGTTCGAATGTCACGAAGTTGTCCAAACGATCGAACGGACATCGAAGCAATCCCCCGCACCTCACCGTGATCGAAGGAAAAAAAGGGAAGAAGAAAAAGAAA
>NZ_JAPEHX010000057.1:0-19800 GCF_028823655.1 Exiguobacterium sp. B2(2022)
CCGCCTGTAGGCAACGCTCACGCTGTTCTAGTTTCGTCAGTCCTTTCGTATGTAGACCGAACGTGATATTTTTCTCGACCGTCATATGTGGATAGAGGGCGTAGTTTTGGAAGACCATCGACAAGTGACGCTCGCTCGGCTTCATCCCGTTTGCTGCCACTCCGTCGATGCGAAGCGTTCCGCTCGTGATGGATTCGAGCCCGGCGATCATACGAAGCATCGTACTCTTTCCACATCCGGACGGTCCGACGAGCGCGAAAAACTCTCCTGCTTCAATCGTCACGTCGATGCCTCGAATGACTTCCGTCTCCCCAAATGATTTGGTCAGTTGTTGTAGTTGAATCGTTTTCATACCATTTCCTCCTTCTGACTTTGAACCTGCCAAAGTCGTTCGTCCCCGGTCGAAACCGCGAATGCCCCATGATCAAGGGCGCGATGCACATCGATGGGTTGACGAATCATGCCACCCGTCACAATCGGGAAAGAGACTTCCTGGGAAATCTTCTCGATGACACTCGGAATCAGACCAGGCATGAGTTCGATTGCGTCCGGTTGCTGCGTTTCGGCGAGTTTGAGTCCGCTCGTGACCGCGTCCGAATCGACGAGAAACAATCTTTGAACCGTCAACAGTCCTGCCCGTTTTGCGTGCTGAAGTACCGAAGCTTTCGTCGTGACAATCCCGTCGGCACCGACACGTTTGGCGAGATAGTCGATGCCATCTCGGTCGAGGCTGATCCCATTGATCCGCTCGGCGTGGAGGAAGACCGTTCGGTTCTCTCGTTTCAAATGCGCCACATAGCGGTCGAGCGTACTGAGCGTCCCCATCATGAGGAACGTCGTCGTCACATCCGTCTTTAAAAACGCTTCGATTTGTTTCGGACTCTTGATTGAGGCAATCATCCGCTCCTGCCCCATTCGTGCAATCGCTTCATTCACTTGAATCATCCTTTCTTGAAAAAAAGGACCAACAGAAACGACACGTCATGGACGTACGGGCTTCTGTTGGTCTCTCAAAGGTTCTACCGGTAAGTATTCACTTGGAAGTGAGGGGGTCTCACAGCTCTTATCGTAGCGGACGATTGTAAAGCTACCATAAAGGAATCGCTAAGTTTCATGAAGGAAACGTTAAAAAACCGATTCACGGGGAATCGGTCAATGTCTGTTCGGCTTTCGCTAATATATCTGCTTTGACATCATCGTCTCGCCCTTGCCAATTGCGGACCATCATCTTCATTCGCTGGTTTTTTGAGAAACGATCCTCGTGCCGATCGATGAAGCGCCAGTAAAGGGCGTTGAACGGACAAGCATCCTCTTCGGTCGTATGTTTCGGGTTATACGGACAGTCTCCACAGTAATCACTCATCCGGTCGATATACTTCCCAGAGGCGACATATGGCTTCGTGGCGAGTTTCCCGCCGTCCGCATGGAGGGCCATCCCGAGCACGTTCGGTAAGACGACCCAATCATAGGCATCGATATACATCTCATTGAACCAGTCGCTCGTCTGCTTCGGTGAAATTTCAAACAACGTCGCGTAATTTCCGAGCACCATCAGCCGCTGGATATGATGATTGTGGGCATGCGCCACGACCGGCTTTAAACTTTGATGCAGACAGTTCAAGTCCGTCTTTGCGTCCCAAAAGAAGGACGGTAAGTCGCGTTCATGCTTGAACGTGTTCACCTCTTCATAGCCCGGCATGACGGCGAGGTAGACGGCGCGCATATATTCCCGCCATCCGAGTATTTGGCGAACGAATCCTTCGACCGATGACAAAGGGGCGTCTGCCTGACAAGCCGCCTCGACGACTTCATGTGGCGTCAACAGACCGATGTTGATGGCAGCCGACAATAGGCTGTGTGACATCTCTGGTTCATCCGTCATCATCGCATCTTGATACGGACCGAACGTCTCGAGCCGCTCGTTCACGAATCGATTCAGTGCCCGTCTCGCCTCGGTGTGTGTGACCGGCCAGTGAAACGGGGTCACCTCGCCCGGGTGATCCGAGAATGTCGACTCGACTTTTTCGATGACGTCTTTCGTGATCGCGTCCGGTCGGAAATAGATAGCGGACGGAAACGACAGTCCTTCTTTCGGCGGTTTTCGATTCTCCGCGTCAAATGACCACTTCCCGCCACGCGGCTTCCCTTCTTCAATTAAAACATCGAACCGTTTGCGCATCTGACGATAAAACCGATCCATCCGCCAAGGTTCGTCCCCGAGCGTATCGGTCGCTTCTTCTTTTGATAAATAGAAGAGCGGGACATCCGTATGTTCGATAATCTTATGTTTCTTACCGAATTGCTTGAGCTTTTTAGCCATCGGTTCATCCGTGACGGCGGTGACATGAATTTCGTCCGGCTCGTACTGGTTTAGATGTTTGTCCCATGCCTCCTGAAACGAATCCGCTTCATGGTAATCGACGGTGTACCCTTTGTCGCGCAGTTCTTCCGCAAAGTGTCGCATCGCCGAGAAGATGAGGACGAGTTTTTGCTTATGGTATGGACGCCACGTCGCGCGAGACGTCGCCTCAATCATGACGATGACGTCATCTTCTTTCATATGCTTCAACATCTCGAGTTCATGTGAGAGTTGGTTGCCGAGTATCCAAAATGAACGCATGTTATTGACTCCTTTGTCTCATCAATATGCTACAATCGAGCTACTTTCGAAGTGAGGTGACAGTATGCTCCCACAAGTGTTCAAAAACTGGGTGGACAGTCAGTACAAAAATCCACGCGGTCCCGTTGGAAAATATATCGGGGAAAAGATGGTGCGCCAACACCGTATCGAAGTCGAGTGGACGATCGAACAGTTACAGATGTATCCAAACGCCACCGTACTCGAACTCGGGTGTGGGGCCGGTGATGCGATGGCGACGATTCTTCAAAAGCAGGAGGATGTGAACGTGGTCGGTCTCGATCGCTCGAAGACGCTCATCGCTTCGGCCAAGAAACGTAACGATGTCTCCATTCAGACGAGACGAGCGCGCTTGATGGAAGGCGATTTTCATCAATTGGCGATGACCGACGCATCTATCGATCACGTGTTCAGTATTCACACGCTATATTTTTGGGAAGATGTCACGACCGTCCTGTCTGAAATCGAACGCGTCTTGAAACCGAACGGCACATTTATCATCACGTACTGTGATGGAAAAGGCGATATGCAATGGGACGGGATTGCCAAGATGATTCGTGAGGAGTTCATCCCTAAAGCGACGAAACTCGGATTTCAGGGCGTATCGGTGCGACGCGGTCCCGACTCGCGTGACTATCGTACGGTCGCAGTGATGGGACGCAAACTCGATTCTTAACTAGTACCCGTTTTTCATACGATTCTCTCACAATAATCTGTTCGGCATGACTGAACACAAAACAAAAGGCTAAACCGATGGTCATCCACGGGCTTAGCCTTTTAGCGTTCATCCATAAAATTGATACGTGTTCTTCCCGCTCGCCTTTGATTGATACAGTGCGACATCCGCTTCTTTCAACAATTGATGGAGGTCCGGCTACTCGCCAGAATCATATGAAGAGATGCCGATACTTGATGACAGCGGGAGATGCTTCATTATTTTGTGACGACGACGTTAACCCGTTTTGTCGCATAATCGGCGCGCGTCATCTCCACTTTCAACGTACTACCTGCTCGTTGTTTATTGATGTACACCTTAAAAGTACCTTTTGCGTCTACCTTAACGGCTTTCCCCACTTTAGAAGAGCCGTTATATACTTGGATTGTCGCACCCGGATGTCCCGTTCCCGTCACAGAAGTATGTGTTGCTCGCAGCGGTTTGACCACAAGCGGCTTCATCACGTACTTAATCGTTTGTGTCGAAGCAGAAGAGACGTTTCCGAATGCATCTCTGGCACGGACAGAGACCGTTTTGCCCGGTGTCCATTTTTTGATGGTATAGGCGTATACACCTGAATTGTTCGCTTTCGTCGTATAGGTGCGACCATTATACGCAATCAGGACGGTCGCCCCTTTATCTGTTTTGCCCGTGATTTTCGTCGTCATGGCCGATACTTCATTCACCGTCGGCTTCGCCGGTGCCGTATTGTCTTTCGCTTTGAGGGAAACAGACGTTTTTTGACCTAATTTATGATATGTGACAAATTTTAATGTTTCTCCCTCTTTATAGGCACGAATCATCGATAGTTTAAACGTTCCCGTACCATCCACGACCGTTTGACCGAGTTTTGATGCACCGCTCCACACTTCAACTAACGCATGCGCTTCACCTTTCCCGGTGATGTGTCGGGATGCGTTTTGGAATTTGACGTTCGATACATTTTTTCCTTCATACGGCTTCGTCACCGTTTTCGTCAATGTATATTTCACCGTCTTATCTGGGTTGATCAGTTTGACCGTCACCGTGGCAGGGAGCGTAATATCGTTCGCCCATGTTACGACGCTTCCCATCTCATTTGGATTATATGTTTTTCCGTTCACCGTAAATGTATACTGACGTTGATCCATATGGTCGAGTGGTGAATAGAACCAAATATATTGTCCGCCATCGAGGCGAATGTCTTGAATCTTTTCACCAACTGGAGCAACGTATGCAAACGTACGATTGCCTGCCGCATCCATTGACGTGATTTTTACGTGACCGTAGGAGACCCCGTTTTTCGTGAAATAAATCGGATCGGTCGTCTTGATGACGAAATCACCCGTCTTCGAAACGGAGACGACTTTTTCTTTATCACTTCGGTACGTGAACGTGACTTTTGCTCCTGGCTCAGTCTTCCCATAAATCACATGTTCGCCTGGCAATACATGCTTTTGCTGCGTCAATTTTGGTCGAGTGATATCTTTTACGGTCACTTTATTTCCCTCTGACCAGTTGCCGGCGCGGTCTTTCGCTTTGATGACCAGATGCGTGACGCCGTCCGTCAACAAATTGGTTACGGGGAGTTGCGCATACCGTGTATAACCTGACGAATCAGGTGCGTCGGTTCGAATCGGTTTCACAATCCCTTCACGCAGTAACGTTGTACCCTTATAATATGCAATCGTAAAGTCCTTCACATACTCATTCGCATGCACGTCAATCTGTTTACTCGTGTCTGAGAGAACCTCATACACTTGAAGGAGCGGAACCATGCTGTCTTCAACCGTATACGAGAAACGCTGGTCGGCTTTTCCAGTTACTTTGACGAGAAGTTCGAACGAATTTGTCTTCTCTACGTTGACTGGAAACTCAAATCGTCCTGTGCCATCGGCGGTGATGTCTTTCGTAATTCCTTTGGAAAACTGTAAGATTGCTCCAGGTTCAGTTGTCCCTTTTAATACTTTGGAATGGTTCGTCAACTTTTCGATGATTGGTTGTTGAATTGCATCGAACGTTCCTTCCACCCACTCCGAGACACGCCCATCCGACAATACCGTCCGTGTCATGAAACGATCGTTCACTTCAAGTGGGACAATCGGGTTGGTGAGTGGTGTCTTTTCGACAAGAGATTGTCCATTCGCCTTCTCGATTTTCGTTTCAAATGAAATCGTCTGTCCCGGATAATGGAAGGCCGGTAGACTCAACACGAGACGATTCGACTCAAGCTTGATGTTCGGTTTTGGGATGATGCGGTTATCTTCCGCCCGTACTTCCAACAATGGATTATTTGAGTAGTTGTATTCATCGACATAGTTGACCATGAATGAGACACCATACAGTTTCGGCAAATCGAACACAATATTCCCGTCCACGTCACTCGTTTCTCGGAAACGGACTTGTGCGTAACCTGCCCGTGGGTCTTGATATGTGAGCACGAACGTTTGATTCGGTGTCGCTTTCGCAATCAACTTCGCTTCCTCTAAATCAAACGATGTCTTTTCAAAAGAAATCGTCCGAATATCTCGCTTCACCTTCACTTCTTTTGTGAAAAGCGTCTCTTTGTCTTTCTTAATGGTGAGTGTGCGAATCGACTGATCATTCAACTCATAACTACAGTCAAAATAACCGTTCTCATAGCTAGTCGTGCAATACGCGTCATCGAGTTCAATCGTCGCTCCCGGGACTGTGATGCCTGTTAGCTGTGTAAATGATTCTTTGATGATAAGAAGCGGACTTTCCGTCGTCGGTTGAAACGCGGGCATCTCAAACGACTTTCCGTTCACGATTGATTTATCTACAAAATGAGAAAGTTGGACCGTGTACGTTTGTTTCTCATAAGCACGTGACTCCCATCCCGTAAACGGAAAATCAAATTTTCCTTTCGCATCAGCGCGTCCGGTCCGCACTTCAAAGTATCCAATTTTCACATACACTTCCGCATAAGGAAGAGTTGTTCCTGAAACACGTAATGTTTCATGTGGCGGGGCATCTAACGTCAATTCTGCCGGACTTTGAGATGCTTGATACGTTTTAATCGGAGTTGACGCCTTCTCAGGGCTGCTGACGTATACGCTTACCGTTTCTGACGCATTTTTAGGAATGCGTAACTCACCTTTTGCTTCTTTTACACGCCCTTCATATGTCGCATGAATCGTATGGGTTGGATGTGTGACAAATACAAATTCATTGTTAATGAGGCCAAGTAATGTTGCATCAATTGGAGTCACAGGATTCGATGGTGTGACTACTTCTCGCTCAATGACACGAATCAATTGATCAAAACCATTCGTCTCTCGTTGATAGACTGCGACTTTCCCCACAAGTGGTTCTTCAAATGTATGTGTGTATGTAGAGTTAGCATCACTGACGAGTTTGATAACCTTTTCATTTGCCACAATCGTGACAGGTTGATTCGGTCGATCCGTCGTCCCCTCTACTGTTTTTGGATTAGAAGTCGTCGTACTCACGGTAGCCGCTTTCGTCTCATGAATCGGGAACATCGATCCGATGAGCATACATACAACGAGTAGCGATATACTTTTTTTCATTATTGCAAACATCATATTGTCTCCTTTTGGTAAAATCTGATTAAACAATAAAAAATATAGCATGATTTCCAATAATCTAGTCTATAATTTTTTTAAAAAGGTCAATAAAAAGAGCCCTCTATTTTTCTAGAGCGACTCCTTCCAATCCTATACGTTTTCATCTCCTCTCACTTATCCCCGACTCTTCCGCGTTAACGTCAATCCACCAAATCCACTGATGACGGCGATATAAAATCCTAAATCGTAGAACCAGCCGGTGTTATTCACTTCATACACTCGATACGTGTCATTGAATAACCCTAAAATGAGTGAAATCGGTGCAATCCAGCCGTGCCAGATGCCCCAGAAAAAGCCTGCCGGGTCCGTCGTGTACGTCCCGTCGCCGGGCACACATCCACCGAGTAGTGTCACGAGCGTGAGCATAATGAGTATGATGCCAAATCGTTTCATCTTTCATCCCTCCTATTATGTGTATTCCCGTTTCTACAAAAAAAGCACTGACAAACGTCAGCGCCAAAGTTGGACCGTATTCGCAAACTCGATATCGGTCGCGAGTTCCCCGTCAAGCGCATGAAGGTCGAAGTCTTCCCCGTCGAGCCATTTTTGGAAATCGAAGATGACCGGGTCGCGGTCCCCGCCGAGCGCGAACCACGTCTCGAGCGTTTCCGGGAAATAGGCCGCTGTATGAATCGTCCCCGCCCAGCTCTTATACAGTTCTGAGAAGACGCCCTTATCGGTGTCGTTCATGAGGCGGAACGCACTCTCTGCGTCTTGAATCAAATGCTGTACCACTTTGATCTCCATCATGCGACGTGTGGAATCGTCCAGATGGTAGCGATTCTCGTGTTGCAGTAACTCGAAATGGTTCGTACATATATTGGATTCCCGCACTTTGATATCCCGCGGTGTCGCCTCGATCACGCGTGTCTTCGACGACTTGTCATGGACGACGTACGTGAAGGAACCGCGATGCGGAATCTCTTGTAATAAGTCGACTGCTTCTTCCACGGTCGCGCACGTCTCGAGAATGATGCGGCCGATCATCTGGCAGACAAATCCGTCACCCGGTCGACGTCGGTTAATAAAGTTGTACCCCATCGCGAGACCTTTCTCATTCATCCCGTCCATGCGTCCCGTGACACGAGAGACCGGTCCGATGACGGCATATCCGTCGTCCGGTTGAAAAACGTTATAACGCCCATCGTACGTCATCGGATGATAGTCATAGTTTCGCACGAGGAAGTTGTCTCCTGTCAGAATCGAACACCCGCTGATTGGATTATTGACTCGGAAATGTCCGAAGTGAAGCAACGTATCATTGAGAGACAGTTTGAGCTCGTCTTGAAGCCCGATCAACTCTTCCCAAATCTTCGGAGCAACTGCATCAAAAGCAGCCTTCGCTTCCGTCGCGTCAATCTCAAATCGGGGCACGCGTAGTTTCCACTGGTCCGTCCGATTTTCGAGCAGTTGACTGCGTTTTATATATTGTCCTTGAAATCGACCGAAGTCGTAATGACTTCCGCGAAATTGTGTCAGTTCACTAGAGAATTGTTGCATGAAAAAACCTCCCTTGCGCCCATTATAGCGGACACAGGAGAGGTCTGTCTGAAGTGAGACTGCTTATAACTTGAACTGGCGACTCATCTGTTGCATCGATTCCGCCGTCGTCGACAAATCTTTGACGAGACGGTTCATCGTCTCACTCGTCGCTGACATCTGCTCCGTCGAAGCGGCCACTTCCTCGTTTCCGGCCGTGCTCTCTTCTGAGATGGAAGCAATCTCTGACAAGCCGTGCTGGATATGATCTTGGTTCGTCTTCACTCGATCGAGCTGACTTCGCATCGAGCCCGTCAGCTGTTGCATATGGCGGACACTTCGTTCGATTTCCGTGAAGGCGCGCTTCGTCGACTCGAGCGTTTCCTTCCCTTCCTCTGCCGCCGTCATACTCTCCGTGAACGTCTGACCAAGGGCGATCGAATTTTGTTTGACGCTTCCGACAATTTCCGAGATTTCACTGACAGACTCGGCGACACTGTCAGATAGCTTCCGAATCTCCGAAGCGACGACCGCAAACCCTTTCCCGTGTTCACCCGCACGTGCCGCCTCGATGGCTGCGTTCAATGCGAGCAGGTTCGTCTGTTGCGAGATTTGGCGAATCATCGTGACGAGTTCCGTCACCTCGTCCGCCTGTTGTTCGAAATCACGGACTTGTCCTTGTGACGACTTCACCTGTTCATGGATATGTGTCATTTGGTCGACCGCACTCTCCATATAGCGAAGCCCATCCATCGTCACCCGACTGACGACTTCTGCCTGTTCGCTCACTTGGTCTCCGTCTGACGTCGTCTGCTCGACGAGTGTCGAGAATTCGTTCATATGTCCATAAAGGCGCATCGTCAACACACTTTGATTTTCGACACCGCTCGCAATTTCTTCCATTGTATAAGCGATTTGACGAGACGCGTCATTCACTTCTTCCGAGATGTTCGAGACGTTCCCACTCTCGTCCCTGACCGTCTGTGCCGACGTTTGGATACCAGCGATCAAGTCTTTTAACATGTGGGTCATCTTGTCCATCGATACCGTTAGACGCTTGATTTCGTCATTCGATTTCAATTGAATAGTTTCTACTTCTTTCGTTGCCGTCGCCAAGTCGCCTTCTGCAATCAACGTCGCAACGCGTTCTAGCGCTTGGAGAGGACGTAACTTCCAGCCAAGGTACTTCCAGATGATGACGCCTGCGACAACAAGTAAGATAAGGAGACCAATCAAGATTGGCGGCAAGCTCTCAGTCAGCACATCTCCTGTGATCGCTGCGACTTCTGTTGCTGCCTTATCAATTCCGAGAACCCCGATGACCTCGCCACCTTGTTTGATCGGAACGAGCACTGTGACATACTGCCCGTATTCCGGATCATCAATCACGTCCGTCGTGACAGTCTCCCCTTGAAACGCAGCTTTCGCTTCCTCGTACGTTAGCGCAGTGGTAGGTGTCCCAATGTCTGCTGCGTCTTCCTGACTCAAGCCATCAATGATGATTTGAACTTCTTCGCCCTCAGTGGCAATCGTATACACATACATGGCCCCGATTTGTTGACGATATGTATCCAAGTATTCTCGCAACTTTTCATATTGCTCGCTTTTTGACGGATTCGCCATGAAGGATGCATATTCATCGCCATCCATCGTCTCCAAAATACGTTCGCCGTCTTCAATCAGGGTGGCATGCAACGTGCTAAGTACGGAATGCTTCGTACTAAAATATTGCACGACCCCGAACAAGACGATGAGCAGGGTGACGAAGACTAACATCGCTGCTACGATACGCTTTTGTAACGACTGTGATTTCTGTTTCATCTCGATTTCCTCCATTCTGTCCTTACTCTTTGTATCGGATAGAATGCATCAATCTCCATAAAAAAACAGACGATTTTCGACAAAATCGTCTGTTTTTATTCAATGTTTGTCGAATCGATGACTTCGAGTGGGATCGTAACTTCTGCCTCACCTTCTTCCACGAGATGGAAGAGTGGAAGTGTATCCGATACGAAAAGATCAGGATCGACGTCGGTCTGATATTCATACGTTCGAATGTCTTCTTCCCGCTCTGCAATCAGTTCGCCGAACGGAATCGCGATTCGTTCTCCATCGACCTCATAACTCATGACCGTCGTCGGATCGAGGCGGCGATTTTCAAGCATACGAATTGTGAAGAGCATCGTTGTATTGTTCGTCCGTTCAAGCGAAACGGCAATCGCATCGGATTGTCCTGCCCGCTTCTCAATCATCGCTTCATCCACGTTCTGTTCATAGACAATGTTCTCTTCGTTCGACTCTTCCGTCTGTAGTTGCTGACAGCCCACAATCGTCATTAAGCCAACTAGTAAAACAATTACTAAAGCACGCATCCCATTTCTCCTTACTTCAAGGCGAAAGTGAGTTCTGCTTCACAAGCAACTTCTCCATCGACTGTGGCCACGGCACGTCCTTTACCGATGGGTCCACGAATTTTCATGATTTCTACTTCAAGGCGAAGCTGATCACCCGGGACGACTTGACGTTTGAAACGACAGTTGTCAATCCCTGCGAAAAAGGCGAGCTTGCCTCGATTCGATTCGTCTTTCAACATTGCAAAAGCACACACGCCTGGCATGACGTTATAGTCTGGGAAATGCCCGTTAAAGAACTCTTCGTTCGCCGTGACATTTTTTAATCCGACAGCACGCTTCTTTTCTTCGACTTCGATAATTCGATCAATTAACAGAAACGGGTATCTGTGTGGAATTACTTCTTTAATTTGCTCAATTGTATACATCCATCCACCGCCTTTAAGAGGTTAGCCAAAAATCGGTGATATGGCGCCACGTCTCGATGTCAAACACATCTCTCCAGTCGCCTCCGCCAATGACGCTATATCCAATGATTGCTCCAAGGGCGAGCATCGCGATTGCCAACACTAAAACGACGAGTACACGCAGTAAGATCGGGAATCGACGATGATTCGACAATCGTGATCGCTGCTTTTGCTTCGTCTCTTGTTCTGGTGAACCCTTTTGTTCTTCCGAACTCGTTTGTTCATCGTTCGCCACGTCCAACCATCCTTTCAGCTAAAATGATTATATCATATTAGTACCTGGTATTAAAATGCGTAAATTGCTACCTTTTTAGTGTACCCTATGCACAAATGTCGAACAAGCATCCTTCCCTGACAGAAGCTGAACGATTTTTTCCTTTTCTCATAAATATGCTACGCTTATCCTATTCCATGTCAGGAGGTTTATTTATGTTAAAAGAGTTTAAAAAATTCGCGATGCGCGGGAATGTCATCGATCTCGCTATCGCTGTCGTACTCGGTGCGGCGTTCACGGCCATCGTGAACTCGCTCGTCAATGATATCTTTATGCCACTTCTCGGAATCATTATCGGAGGAATTGATTTTTCGAACTTAAAAGCGAGCGTGCTTGGAGTGGACGTCTTATACGGGAACTTCATCCAACAGATTGTATCGTTCATCTTGATTGCTTTTGCCCTCTTCCTTATCGTAAAGATTATCAACCGTCTACAACGTGAGAAAGAAGTCGAAGAGGCGGCCGCCCCGACTCCTACAAAAGAAGAACAGTTGTTGACCGAGATTCGTGACTTATTAAAAGAACGTTCATAACAAGCAAAAAACGCTTTGACGAATCGTCAAAGCGTTTTTTCGAGGACATGGCGAACCCGTTGGACTGCATTCGTCAGTAACGGGGCGGCTTCCCATATCGCTTCTTCTAGCGTCATGATGCGTGACACGATTGGAAAGACGGCGACAATCCCCGATTCCGCATGAGCGGCCAAGTCAGATTGCCCGGCAAACACGAGGGTCGGAACCCCATACGTGTGGGCGAGACGCGCCAACCCGTAAGGCGCTTTCCCCTCTAGACTTTGCGCATCAAACTTTCCTTCTCCCGTGATGAGCCAATCCGTCCCTTTCACATGCTCTTCGAACCTTGACCAACGGACGACTTCTTCGATGCCACTCATATAGGTCGCCCCAAGCTGCAAGAGCGCGAATCCGATACCGCCTGCCGCACCGGCTCCGTCGAGTGACCTCATATCCTGATTGAAGTGACTCGCATAGTCACCGAGTAACTGATCGTAGCGAACCACGTCATCCGCCGCCAAACCTTTCTGTGGACCGAACACATGGGCAGCACCTCGATTTCCTATCAATGGATTACGTACATCCGAAGCCATTCGCCACTCAACGTCCCTTACTCTCGGGTCGAGTCCTGAACAATCGATGGAAGCGACTTCCGCAAGTTGATGTGGCATCGAGGATAAAACTGCACCCTTTGCATCCAGAAAACGAACACCTAGCGCCTCAAGCATCCCTTTCCCACCATCAATCGTCCCGCTTCCTCCCAGTCCGATCGTGATGATGCTCGCTCCTCGGTCTAGTGCATGAACGATTTGCTGTCCGACTCCGATAGAACTATAGCGCCATGGGTCGACGTGAGTGAGGAGCGTTAACCCTGTCGTTTCCGCCACTTCCATCACGACGTGTTTCGTTAATGGCTCAAAACCAAAACGTGTGGGACGCTTCGTCCCATCTAAGCATGTAACGACCTCTTCCACGATGACCGCATCCTCGTGCGTCGCGAGCCACGCATCGAGAAACCCTTCTCCTCCGTCTGAAACCGGGATAGTGATGACGTCATGTCCCGGTAAAGCACGACGGACAGCTTGATTCGCTTCCATACTCGACAATGAACCTTTGAATGAATCCATGGCGACTACGATTCGCATCTCGTTGACCTCCCTCTCCATAACTTATACAAAAACCGCCTCTCTCACGGAGAAGCGGTCATGTTTTACGGACGTAATGCCGTGACAAGTCCCATCATCTGATCACTCATCGAAAGGGCGCGCGAGTTCATTTGGTAGGCACGTTGTGTGATGGTCATGTCGGTCATCTCTTTCGTCAAATCAACGTTTGACGACTCGAGTGTCCCTTCCATCAACAAATTCCCTAACGGACGATCGACTTCAGTCTCGAGGTCGGCTGCGAATACGTTTTCACCCAGCGGACGCAGTTCAGACGTATTTCGGACTTCCACGATATCAAGTCGTCCAAATTCCTGCTCGACACCGTTCACGCTCGCCAATACTACACCGTCTTGACGAATGCGATGATTCGTCGCCTCGTTCGGCATCGTGATCGCATTGCCGTCATCTCCGAGAAGCGGGTTTCCGTTCACATCAACGAGTGTCGTCTCATCACCGACAGACAGCTGCATGTTTCCGCTACGTGTCACACCGACACCATTCGGCGTGTCCACGACGAAAAATTGACGGCTCGCCTTCAAGAAGACATCGAGACCGCGGTCTGTCATGCGAACTTGTCCGATATTGAATTGTTGGGTGATATCAGCGACATGACCGCCGACCCCGATACGAATGCCGTTCGGAGTGTCACGCCCGACTTCAAATTCTGGACGTGGCTGGTTATCATACGCTTGCGACAACAGTGACGCGAAGTGTCCTTGTTGACGCTTGAATCCGACCGTATCGACGTTCGCGATGTTATGACCTGTCACATCCAGTTGACACTGAAGTTGAGACAGGGAGTTGACCGAATTATAAATAGACTGCATGGTGTTCCTCCTTAACGAACGCGAGCGATTTCGATGGCTCGCTCGGCACTTTTATCATACGCTTGGACGACTTTTTGGTTTGCTTCAAATTGGCGATACGTCATCATGAGATCGGCCATCGTCTGGTCGAGATTGACGTTCGCTTCCTCGATGAAGCCCTGTAAGACGTCAACTTGCGCCGGTTCCGGCGCATCGCCTGTCACGCGCCAATCGTTCCCGACTTGTTCGAGTGTCGTCAAATCATCGATCTGATAGGCACCAAGTGTCGCCACGTTTTGACCGAGCGACGTGATGACCCCGTCTTTCCCTACTTGAAACTCGCTCGATGGGAGCTGGATGCGCTCCCCTTTATCAGAAAGTACGTATCCACCGTCTGCTGAGCGAAGGAATAAAGCCTCATCGATCGAGAAGCGGCCATTCGTCGAATACAAGGTCTCGCCTGCCTGTTCGACCGCAAACATCGGTGCACCTGTGAAATCTGCACCTGCTTTTAAATAGATGTCAGTTGGACTACCCGATTCCGTGATACTCCCTGCTGAGAAACGTGGCATCGTCTCTTGAAGATAGACGCCCATTGAAAGGGTGCCGACTTCCCCGTTCACACGCGACTTCCCATTATCGGGATTGCTGACCTGCGCGAGCAACATCTCCGGAAACGATCGGACCACGCCGTCAGACGCTTTGAAGCCCGGTGTTCTCACATTGCCAAGGTTATTGCTTAAAATTTCTTGTTGGCGCTGAAGAGCATTCATCGCGCCTGCCGCTGTATATAATCCGCGTAGCATTGTCGTCTTCCTTTCGTCCTGTAACATGATTCACTCTTTATATCGTACCAAATGAGCGATACATTCACCGTTTTTTCAAAAAAAGTTCATCCTATGATTTAGGATGAACTTTCTTCGTTTACATGATCGACCATCGGTAACTCGACAATCATCGTCGTCCCTTCTCCGATTTGAGAGCGTACATTAATCGTACCACCATGCAACTGGACGATTTCTTTACAGATGGATAATCCTAGTCCTGTTCCACCAATTCGTTTACTTTCTTCAGATGCGGAACGATAAAACTTATCAAAAATACGCTCAGCATCTTCCTCAGAAATCCCAAGTCCTTCATCCGTGATCGCGATTTGAATTGTATCCTCTTCACACGTCACATCGACACTCACATTTCCACCGTCCGGGGAATACTTGATGGCATTGTTCAGGATGTTCGAGAACACCTGTCGTAGCTGAGCCGGGTCTCCTGCCACAAAGAGCGTTTCATCACAGTCGAAGTGGAAGAGATGGTTCTCCGTCGATCCTGCGTGAATCTCGAGTAAGTCAGATAGTAAGTCATTTAGACTCTCGACTTTAAACTCAGGCGTCCCCATGCCCGCCTCCATTTTTTGAACGTCTAACAAATCGCTCACGAGACGTTCGAGACGCTTCGTCTCACTCGCGATCATCTCCAAGTACCGAGCTCGTTTTGTCTCTTTTAAATCCCGACTCTTGAGCAATTCTGAAAATCCGAGAATTGATGTGAGTGGTGTCCGCAATTCATGGGACACGGTTGCGACAAGTTCGGTTTTCATTTGATTGATTTCTGTTTCCTGGGTAATATCTCGCGAGACGAAGATGACACCGACACGTTCATTCTGCAGGTCAATCGGTTCGGCATACATCCGAATCGTCTTCTGACCGTCTTGCATCGTGTATGTGAACGTCTCATCGAACATTCCTTCTTCTTTCGCACGCGTCGTGAAACGGTTCAATCCTTCTTTATCGTCAATTTGATCCATGAACATCGGATAGTACATCGCAATCGGATATAAACTTCCACGTTCTGTTGTTGGAATCGGATGTTCATATAAATCAAAGAGCGCGCTGTTACCAAATCGTTCATTCGTCTTGAGTTCCGTATAGACGATTGAGTCGCGCATCGTGTGCAAGATTCGCGCGGTCTTCTCACGCTCCAGGTCGACTTGATCTTGTTGATTCCGAAGCGAGGTCGCCATCTCGTTAAAAGCCTTAGATAACTGTCCGACCTCATTTTGTAGCGGCTTGATGGGGATGAGGGTCGCGCTCGGATTCGTCGCGAGTCGCTCACTGTTCGTCATGAGCGTCTGCAACTGATTGGTCAGTCGTAAAATATATGGTTGTAGGCCAACGAACAACAAGAAGAGTGCCCCTAGTAAGATTAAGAGCCACATCCATTGTGCTTGTACTAACTGTTTCGAGAGCGCATCGCGTAATTCACTTTCTTGAAAGTCGAGATTTTGACGATAATCGGTAAAGACCGACTCCATATCGACGATGCTTGCACTCATGTCCGCAGCGTTGCTTGAGTTGAGTTTAAATCGTGTCTGGGTAGTCGTCTCATTTTCCGGCATGAATTGCCCGACCGTACGCATCTGCAAGAAAGATTCATCCACTTCCCCCGCCTGTTTCGCAATCACGTATTGTTCGAGCGCGGGCATAACACGTGTCGTATAGATGGAAAAGAGGAGTCGCGCATCTTCCGCGAATTGCGTTTCTTCTTCATTACTTGCTTGTGTTTCGAACCAGGTCGTTTGCTCATCGATGTTCGCTTGAGCCTTACGCACTTCCTCTAACAAGGCGTTTTCCCCAAGTAGGACGTGACCGCGTAACTCATACTGCATCGATTGCCACGTTTCAAATAAATCTGTCGCCCTTGCACGTTGCTCACTAATCCGCTCCAATTGAACGGTCGTTTGTTGAATCGATTGTTGCGTATAAAAATAGGTCCCAACCGATGTGAGCGTGACTAAGGCAATCAATATATAAAAAATTGTCATCACTTGTCGACTAATGCGTTGTTCAATCCAACGTTTCATGGAATGCCTTCTTCCTTTACTCCTGGAATGTCTCATTTCGCACGGTGAATGACTTTTTCTGTTCAAACAAAAAAAGTTCGGGTACGATGATGAGACGGAGAGTCACTGCAAAAAATCCATTCACCTATTAGGAAGAATAACGCAATGACCTCACAAGAAACTCACAAAGAATGAAGGGAATGTGTGCATGACTCGTAATCAAATGACGTTTATCTTCATCCTTGTGATGTTGATTGGCGTCAGCCTCACTTTATTGATTCGACATCAGTCAATCAATCCAACTGTCACCGTGAAACAAGGTGAAGCCTTACTTCTTTCTTCTTCAGTTGACGAAGAGATTCTGCGCCTCGATGGATCGTGGCGTTACGAATCCGGGATTGTCCCAAACGTTGATCATCGTTCCTATCGAACCATCCCATTTACGACACCATACAAAGAATCCACATATGAAATCGACCTCTCACTTCCAGAAGGAACGTATGCGTTACTTATTCCTTCATCACTGTCCTCCTCTACGATTTTGATTGATGGAACATCTGTTGACACATCTCGAATCGGAAATAATCGTTCAGGTGAACAACCTTCACTTCTGTTACTTGACGATGGAATGAAAGAATTCCGATTGACGATACAACAGACACAACAAGCAGGGAATTCAGTGCCTATCGAAGAAAGTATATTGGTCGGCCCGTTACACCAGATTATGACGACTCAAAATGCTTATACCGGATACGAATTTTTCATGTTTCTCATTTCAATGCTGATTGCTATGTTCTATGCCATCGTTTACTTATTCCATCGAAACGAACGGTTGTACGGCTATGGAACTGCCTTCTTCATATTGGTGAGCCTCTCTCTCATGTCCCGAGACGGCATGTGGATCTCAGGACATGATAAGTTGACGTTAAGTTTGACCATATTGAGCATCATCATGTTGATTGAATTTGCGAGATGTTTAGAACGTGTATCGTTCGATCGATTTTTGGCGATTTTAAGATACCCGCTTTATGGGATGACCGCGTTAGCCATTATCCTGCCTCTCTCCATCTATAGTGTATTCGAATACTTTGTATGGATTATTGTATTATTCATTTCGTTCTTTTGGGTCGGATTGAACATTGGATGGCTTCTTGAAAAACACAAAAACATGAATACACTTGAATTATTAACATTCACACTTGCCCAAATCATTGGGTATATTGGGATTATGATGTCGACGTTTATCGTGTCGCCCAATCAACAATCGTATGCCAATACGTTTACCATCATTTACTTCTTATTGATGTTTTTATTACTGCCGATTCACTTGTCCACGGATAAAAAGAAAAAGCAACAAGTCGAAGCTTTGGCCTCACAACATGAGATGTCATTCTTCAACGCCCAAATCAAACCACACTTCCTCTACAATACGTTTGGGAACGTGATTGCTCTATGCTATACATCACCACCTGATGCCGCTCGTCTCCTTAGTCATTTGAGCACGTACGTTCGTTTTATTTTTGAAAATGGTCGGACGGATCACAATATCTCCATTCGACAAGAAGTGGACATGATTGACTCTTACCTCGCCATTGAACAGACTCGGTTCCGCGATTCGTTCGAGGTCATGAAGGAGATTGACGACACGCTGTTAGATTACACCATCCCGTCGCTGTTGATTCAACCGCTCGTTGAAAATGCAGTTCGTCATGGTCTTTATCGTCATCCAGGGCAAAAGCGAATCACGCTTTCCATCCAAGAACAAGGTGGGATGATTGATATCCGTGTTCGTGATACAGGGAGCGGATTTGACACGGGTCAGTCGAACGAATCATCAGGTATCGGTATCTGTAACATAAAACGCCGGATTGAACATCTTCCTGGTGCAACATTTGATTTAACCTCTACTATAAAGAGAGGGACTGCCGTTCACTTGCGATTACCTAAACAAGAAAGGACGAATCACGTAAATGCGTACGATTTTAATTGAAGATGAACATCATATTTTAGGGATGATGGAACGAATTGTGAAAGAAGAGCCTTCTCTTGAATGGGTGGCTTCGTTCCAAAGTCCGACTCAAGCTCTCACGTTTATTCAAGAACACCCGGTCGACCTCGTCTTTTTAGATATCGAGATGCCTGAGATGACCGGTCTCGAACTCGCGACCTATCTACCGGAACGGACACAAGTCGTCTTCACCACTGCACATCAACAGTATGCCGTCGAAGCATTTAATCTGCATGCGACGCATTACTTGCTGAAGCCGATTACGGAACAGATGATCCATAACGTCATTCCACGTATCGTTCAGCGCTATGAGGCAATCCAACAAAAAAATCCGCATCAATCTTGTCGTATTCAATTTCTTGATCGTTTTTCAGTTCGAACGCAGGATGGAAATCTTGTGAAATGGCCCACACAAAAAACTGAGGAGCTATTCGCCTACCTGATCTATCATCGCAAACAGGTCATCAACAAATGGGTGCTCGCGGAAACACTCTATCCGGACATCGATGAACCACAGCGCGCCCTACACAATGTGTACAACGCCATCTATCGTTTGAAAAAGACGCTAGCAGAGCACGAACTCGATATTACAGTGAAGACAATCAATAATGGTTACTCCATCGAACTCGGTGAGTCCTGTGCGTGTGATTATTACGAATGGCTTGATTCAGCACAACCTTCAATCCCTAAGACTGAACTACAGAATCGATTGTTTATCGATAAAGACTATAAATGGCTCTAAGAAAAGGCATCTCGCGCAATAAGCGAGATGCCTCAGCTTGTTGACTAACATGAATCATATCGCTCGCCTGTCCGGCGCCCACGCTTTCCGCAGGCAATCCCGGAGCCGCATCGCGACCTAGGTCGCTGCTGGGTCTCCGTCGGATTGCTTTCCTGTCGGAGTCGGGGCGCCGTCGGGCGAGCAACGCAAACGGTCGTCATCTGACGGCCGTTT
>NZ_JAPEHX010000058.1:0-18947 GCF_028823655.1 Exiguobacterium sp. B2(2022)
TTTTTCTGGCTTGTCTGCGATGACGGCCTCTGTTGTGAGGAACATCGCTGAAACAGATGCTGCGTTTTGAAGAGCAGAACGCGTCACTTTCGCCGGGTCGACGATCCCATGTGCAATCATGTCGACGTATTCGCCAGTTGCCGCGTTGTACCCGACACCGACTGACTCGTTCTTGAGTTTCTCGACGATGACCGAACCTTCTTCACCCGCGTTTTCCGCGATTTGACGGACCGGTGCTTCGAGGGCACGAAGGACAAGTTTCACACCAGTTGCTTCATCCGCTGTCACTTCTGCAAGCAACGCACGAACTGCTGGGATGACGTTGATGAGTGATGTACCACCACCCGCAACAATTCCTTCTTCAACTGCTGCACGTGTCGCGTTGAGTGCGTCTTCGATGCGGAGTTTACGCTCTTTGAGCTCTGTCTCCGTAGCTGCACCGACTTTAACAACGGCTACGCCACCTGCGAGTTTCGCGAGACGCTCTTGGAGTTTTTCACGGTCGAAGTCAGACGTTGTCTCTTCGATTTGGTTACGAATCGTTTGAACGCGTGCTTTGATTGTTTCTTCGTTCCCTGCACCTTCGACGACAGTCGTTGTGTCTTTTGTGACGACGACTTTCGATGCGCGACCGAGCATGTCAAGTGATGCTGATTTAAGATCGAGACCGAGGTCTTCTGTGATGACTTGACCACCTGTGAGTGTCGCAAGGTCTTCAAGCATCGCTTTACGACGGTCACCGAATCCTGGTGCTTTGACGGCTACCGCGTTGAACGTACCACGGAGTTTGTTCAAGACGAGTGTCGCGAGGGCATCGCCTTCGATATCTTCTGCGACAATCAAGATCGGCTTCCCTTGTTGCACGACTTGCTCGAGCACCGGGATGATCTCTTGAATGTTCGAGATCTTCTTGTCTGTGATCAAGATGTACGGGTTGTCGAGTGACGCTTCCATCTTGTCAGAGTCTGAGATCATGTATGGTGACAAGTATCCACGGTCGAACTGCATCCCTTCGACGACGTCGAGTTCTGTCGTGAAGCCGCGTGATTCTTCGATTGTGATGACACCGTCGTTCCCGACGCGCTCCATCGCTTCTGCGATCAATTCGCCTACTTCTTCGTCCGCTGCCGAGATGGCTGCAACTTGTGCGATCGCTTCTTTTGACTCGATTGGTTTTGAAATCAATTTCAATTCTTCGAGTGCACGACGAACCGCTTTGTCGATTCCTTTACGAAGGATCATCGGGTTTGCGCCCGCTGTGACGTTCTTGAGCCCTTCACGAATCATCGCTTGTGCGAGGACTGTCGCTGTTGTCGTACCGTCCCCTGCGACTTCGTTCGTCTTCGACGCGACTTCAGCAACGAGTTTCGCGCCCATGTTTTCGAAGCGGTCTTCGAGTTCGATTTCTTTCGCGATTGTCACACCATCGTTCGTGATGAGTGGTGAACCGAATTTTTTCTCGAGGACGACGTTACGTCCTTTTGGTCCGATCGTTACTTTGACTGCGTCAGCGAGTGCGTCGACGCCGCGAAGCATCGCGTGACGTGCATCTTCTGAGAATTTGATATCTTTTGCCATCGTTCATTTCCCCCTAAAAAAGTTTTTGAATAATGGTGATTAGCCTACGATTGCGAGAATGTCGCTCTCGCGAACGATTAAGTACTCTTTTCCATCATGCTTCACTTCGGTACCTGCGTACTTCGAGTAGATGACCAAATCATTTTCTTTCACGTCGAGAGCGATGCGCTCGCCTTGGTCTGTCACGCGGCCCGTTCCGACTGCGATGACTTTCCCTTGTTGCGGCTTTTCTTTCGCCGTATCAGGAAGCACGATGCCCCCGATCGTCTTTTCTTCTTTCTCCACGACTTCGATGATGACACGATCGCCTAGTGGTTTTAACATGGAAAAACCCTCCTCCGAATATGAATGATGTAATGTGTATCGTAAGGTTTTAGCACTCAGTTAAAAGGAGTGCTAACATTGATAAGTGTAGTATGGGATGATTAAAAAATCAAGTGGGGAACATCAAAAAATGCTCCTACTCGCGGTCAAGAGAACTTATTTGTTACAATGAGAAAAAGGTAGGTTCATTCTTATGATTAAGGACGTGTTGAATTGGCTACATTAAACTCAAACCAATCGATAAATACCCGTTTTTCGATGGCGCCTAACATTCGTCTCCGGCACCTCACCCCGATTTTACTATATGCGTTCGTCCAACTGTTCCCGCTCGTGATTAGCGAAGTGCGACCGGAATGGTTAACAGAGACGTTCGTCGGGCTCTGGCTCGCCATCGGATTCGGTGTGACCATCGTATTATCAATCTTACTCATCTGGCCGGACTTGAAACAATACAAGGCGCAAGGCATTCAGTCGAACTTGAACGACACGGTCAAATGGATCGGACTCGGGATTTTGATGCAATATGGTCTCGTCATCGTGGCGAACTTGATTGAGACGGCCATCTCTGGTGAACTGGTCGAGTCGATGAACACACAAAATATTGCCGAGATGGTGGAAGTCATTCCACTCATGATTTTGCCGGTCGTCTTGCTCGGACCGATTATTGAAGAGATTCTCTTCCGTCATATTTTGTTCGGAAACTTGAACGCTCGCTTCGGGTTCTGGATTGCTTTTGGGGTCAGTTCGATCCTATTCGCGCTCATCCACCAAGACAATCGGTTTCTCGTGTATATCGCGATGAGCTTCGCGTTCTCATACGCGTATGCGAAGACGAGACGATTAATCGTGCCAATCGCCATCCACGCGTTCAACAACGCGCTCGTGATGCTCGTACTATTTTTAATGTAGAAATGAGGTGGCAGTTATGCCGCGACAATTAAAAGTGATGATGCTCTTCAGTCTCTCGTTCGGTGTGTTGTTCACCGTCCTCGCGTACTTCTCGGTACAAGAGTACGGCTTCAGCTTCTGGACGTACTTTATCATCGCCGTCGCCGCTTACGACTTTTTCAAAGTGTATCAAATCTTGGCACTCGCCCGAAAAGTCAAAAAAGAAGGCACGGACAAATCCGCATAACGAAATCCCCGAGTCTTACGAGCTCGGGGTTTTTCTTATGATTGTAACTTTCGATTGATTCTGTATTTCTTCTTGATAGACACTCCGAATGAGCAGTCCACGCAGACCGAACAACACACCTAATGCGACATAAATGACATCAATCAATGAGATTTGTGGTTCATCCAAGAAGAAATTGATGATAATGCTAATGACCAACAATCCATAGATTGTGATGCTCATGAGTGTCGCATCGACTTGTCTCATGATTCTCTTCGTCACCTTTTCCTCAAGCTTTTCAATCTCTTCGTGTCGATAACCATAAATCGCAAACCCTAGGCCTGTGATTGATAAGGCGACGAATTCACCATCCCATAGCGCGAATAAAAACAGTCCTACAAAAAAGATCATGAACCCAATGAGTAACTTCTTACGCACCATACCCCTCCTTACGACGGAATCCATAGTTTTGCAAAATCAAAATAACCGAACAAGTCGACACAGACGTCTTTCAGCTCGACTGGGAACGGAATCGTCCGCTCCTCGTTATAGAGCGGGATGAAGTACGACTTCTCTTTCAACTCACGCTCAATCTCGCGGTGCAGGGGCAACCAGTCCTCAAACGGTAACTCGTCATACTGTTCGATCCGTTCCGCTATCCCCTCCATGTAAGGGAGCACCTTATGCGGCGGCGAGTACTCGTTCGACATAAATTGTTCGAACCCGAGCGTCACGTTCCGCTCGAACACTTCCCCGTGAACGACCAGGTCGACATATTCATAATACGTTTTGTCGTGAATCGAATCTTTGAAGCTGATGGGCACGAACTCATAGGCAATCCCATGACGCGTCAACATCTCGGCAATCCAGTCGGTCGTATCGTTCGTATAGTCCGTCTGTTTGATTCGTATCGGACGGTCGAACGTGACGGGTACCCCTTTTGGAACATCATACGTCTCACTCAGCGAACCGAGAAAACCTCGGTCGTTCGGTGTTCTTCGCTCATTCAACGTCCCGATTTCCGGACGAATCTCCGCAATCAAGCGATGCATATAATGCCTCGCCTCTTCATTCGCGAACACACTATGCGGATGACTGTTTAAGATGACAAGTCCGAACCCGGACGGTGTCGAGATCAGTCCGGTCTCCTTGGAATCCCGCGACGAGATTCGATACGTCGGGTCATATCCGTCCGGCACTTTGATGAACTCGACACGATCTAAGAGCGCTCGGACTCCAAAATAGTTCTCGAAAGCGAGAAGGACCGTCTTCTCCTTGTCGTGGCGATCCAATTGAAACGGACCCGTCCCGACACTCCCTTTCGCGATGCTCGTATGAATCATCGACAGTTTCGGGATGTAGGAATTTCGGCGCCGGTCGAGCGTGACATCGACGCGATACGTGCCGTTCGATGCGATGTGCCGGACGTGCCGGTACATATAGCGATACACATCCGACTGAACGAGTGTGCGTAAACTCTTCGTCACGTCTTTACTCGTCATGAGCGACCCGTCATGAAAACGGACGCCTTTCCGAAGAAACAAGACGAGCGTACTTTCCTGCCATTCGTAATGATGGGCAAGCTCTCCTGTGACCTCTCCGGACGCATCAATCATGAAGAGACGATTGAATACGTTTTGGACGAGGTGGGCGCTATGGATGTCAGCCGCCTCAAGCGGATGTGTCGTTAAAAAGTGACGACGGCGCGGAATGATGAGCGCATCGCTCGATGTTTGAACGTAACCGAACTTTTTCTCGAGCTGACGCATGAAGCGCCCAGCCTGCGCATGCGACCAGTCCCATTCGAGCTGACTCGTCACCGCTTCGACCGACTCTTTCTCCATGCGTTCGAGCAGCTGTTTTGCCAAGTCGCGCTCCACGTGTCGCAGCCATTCAAGTCGCGTCAAGTTTCCGCGACCGCGTCCGCTCGTATACGTGAGCCATCCTTCCTCTTGCCATCTTGCCAAATGACGCTTCGTCTGTTTCGGGCTTAAATGGATGGCTTCCGCCATATCAGAAATCGTGTACGCCCCGTCCCGACACTCTTTCCACAATCGAAATAAATATGCATCCACGTCGCATCCCCCTAAAAGTGGACATCTTTTCCCCATATCGTCCATTTTTCAAATCCGTTGTCTTGTTTATCATACAGGTACAGAATGGAAGGTGACAAGATGAAATGGAAAGATATACCTAAGCCAATTAAAGTTCGACTCGTGACATCATTTTTCAATCGTTCAGTCTCATTCGCCATCATGCCGTTCATGGCACTTCTCTTTGTCAAAGCGTTCAATGAATGGATTGCGGGTGTCTTCTTAGTCTCGCTCGTCTGTCTCGGATACGTCATCGGGTTAATCGGGGGATACCTCGCTGATAAATTTTCACGGAAACGACTCCTCGTGTTGACGGCTAGCCTCACAGCATCGATGTTTCTCGTCATGACGCTCAGTCTCCAGTTCGACCAGATGATCGTCTTCATGATCGCCTATACGATCTTCACGGTCACAAATAACCTCGGTCGGCCGGCGATGAGCGCGATCATCATCGATGCGACGACGCCGGAGAACCGAAAAGCCGTATACGCGCTCGATTACTGGTTGATCAACCTCTCAATCACGATTGGGACGGCACTCGGAGGCTGGCTCTATGTCAGCAATCAGCTGTTACTGTTTTGGATTTTGACGTTCACGTCAAGCATGTTGCCGATTGCGTACGCCATTTTCCTTGAAGACACGAAACAGACGTGGACCTCACAAAAGCTCAAGCTCGTCTTCGTCGACGTGTTCCAAAGCTATCAAATCGCCTGGCGTGACCGCCCGTTCGTCAAAGTCGTCTTCCAGTTCTCGATGGGCAGTTACGTCGCCGTCCGACTCGCCGATTCATTTGAACCGCTCTCGTTCGAAGACTGGACGATCAATGGGGTGCGGATGATGAGCTTGATCCAAATCGAGAACACGCTCATTGTCGTCGCGTTGACGTTCTTCATTCAACGTCTCGCCTCACGCTTCTCAAATAAATACACATTACTCGGCGGGCTCGCGTTGTACACAATCGGCTACGCGGTCATCACGAGTGCGAATTCGATGATGCTCCTCCTCGGCTTCATGCTCATCGCCACGTTCGGGGAATTGTTGTACTCACCCGTGTTGAACACGGAGAAGGCGAACATGATGCCAGAAGACCGACGTGGTGCGTACTCAGCATTTGCCGGGACGTCGTTCGCCGGTGCCGACTTCTTATCGCGCTCGACGATTTTGATCGGATCGCTTCTCACACCGTTCATGATGAGCGTCTATATCGGACTGTTGGTCAGCTTCGGCTGTTTCCTCGTCTTTAGCGGAATTTATGTAAAAGAAAAGCTCGTCCTACGACGAGCGGCTTCCTAAATAAAACCCATCCTTTCTCATGCGAAGGGATGGGTTTTAATCGAGCTGTTCTTGGTGCATGGCATAAATCAATGTCAACGCCCGGATACAAAAGACTGTCGAGAAGCCGTAAATGCTCAGCTCGAGCAATGAAATAGAAGGATCTTGTAAACCGAGCGAGACCACATAGCCCACTAAACAAAGCAAGACGACAAGTGTGATGGTCCACTCATCCGACTTCCGCTTCATCTTCTCGGCTAACCCCTTCTCTTCTTTTTCTACACGCTCCCGTTGCCAAAAGTAAAAGAACAAGGCATACATCGCAAATGAGATTCTCGGAACGTCACCTAAAAGTAAATCAAAGATGATCAGACCTAAAAATAGATATGTCCCCAACTGATAGCCACTCTGCATATGAAGACGCGAACGAAGTGGTCCATTTGCCCCCCACTTCATAACCCGATCACAGCCACAGTCAACCCACCGTAGACGAATCCGAGTACGATGGCGCTGATGGCCATTCGTTTATATTGTGGATACTGATACAGTGCAATCGCCCCACCGACGACGTGAACAAACGCGACGATGAACGTCAAAATCGGAAAAAGCATAGCAAACCTCTTTTCTTTTTAGGAAATCATGGAAACAAATCCATTTTCCGATATACTAGAGTCCGAACTTATTATAACAATTATGGATAGGGAGTTGAAATCCGATGAATGTGTCACGCATGGATTTGACGACGGAAGAAATGCAGCTCGTCAACAGCGAAGTCGAGAAGCGCAAGCGCAGCTTACTCGTCGCGTACTTACTTTGGTTTTTCCTCGGTGCACTCGGTGCACATCGCTTTTATTTCAAAAAGATTGGGTCAGGAATTGCGATGGTCCTCCTCGTCGTCTTGACGCTCGGTTTCGGTGCCATCATCACAGGAATCTGGGCACTCGTCGATGCGTTCCTCATGCCAGGTTGGCAACAGCGCGAAGTCGAACAAATCGAACGTGAGACGATCGAGCTACTGCAAACACGCTCTGACCGCTATACAGGATTCTAATCAAAAAACGATCGAGGCTACTCGCCCCGATCGTTTTTCACTGTTCTTTTAAGTAGAATGCGAAGTCCCGTGTCTTCCGTTCTTTCACCGCATAATGAATCCATAGCCACGCTAACCCTTCTAGTTCACGGGCAAGCTTCAACCCATGGAGCGGATGCGTATCGAAGCCGATCTTGTTCGATAGCTCGACGACAAGTCGCACCGCTTCTTCATCATTTCCTGCGACAAACATGACAGAACCATCCGGATTACCTAAATTCTCGACGCCCGTCTGATTGAACGCCTTGACGACTTTCGTATCGGGAACGAGTCGCTGCAAATACTCCGCACCCGACACCCCGTCCGGTCGCTCGACTTCGTTAAACTCGATGGCGATCGGATTTGTCACATCAATCAACACTTTCCCATTCAGTCCATCAAGTGTCGGCAGCAGGTCGACGCAAGCACATCGCTCGCTGAGGCGACTTCTTGTAACGTCAACGTCCCTTCCCGCTCTGTCCGTGTCCCGTACAGCACTTTATAGCCAGCTTGCTCGAACTGCTCTCCGAGCGTGCGCCCGACTTTCCCGGCACCTAAGATTCCGAGTTTCATATCTCACAACTCCTCGTCTGTCCGTGTGACCGTTCCTCCATACTCTTCTGCGAGCCCGTCTAAAATCGATGGGTCGAATTCTTCCCCTATGGCCATGACGCCGGTCTGACCTGGTTCGATGTTACCGACCGTCCGTTTGAATGTATCTTGAATACCTTGCATATGCTTCACGTCTTTCGTGCCGCCGATGAGACCTCCTGTGAGTGTTCCGAATAAAATTCCGAACGGTCCACCGAGGATTCCAACCGCCATCCCGATGAGCGCACCTTTCGTTGACTTGTTGACGGGTGCGAGCTGCGCCGCATCCTCAAACGAGAACGCCCCGTTCTCTTCACGCTTGATGACGACCAATTGTTCAAAACCGACGAGCCCATCCGAATGGTACTTTTTCAGCTTACTGAACGCTTGATACGAGATGGCCTCTTCTGGGAACGTGAACGTGACGATGTGATACGGTTGTTTTTCCTTTTTAGCCATGAAAAATTCCTCCTTTAAGGTAGAAAGCATGACGAGCACTTACCCTACTCTTTTTCCCTGCTTTTCCGTAAAAAAACCTAGTCCGTAGACTAGGTTCAGGTCGGTCGTTTTTCATTCAACTCGTAGTGCGAATACGGTACACAGAGCGGTGTTCCATATAGCGGGTCTTCGGTTACGACGACCTTGAGACCGAATACGTCTTTCATGAACGTCTCGTCGACGACATCGTTCGGACTGCCTTCCCGATACACGTTACCACCTGCGAGAGCGATGACATGATCGGCATAGCGACAAGCGAGATGGAGGTCATGAAGTACCATGATGATGGTTTTGCCTTCTAACCGATTCAATCGATACATTAAATCCAAAATCTCGATTTGGTGCGACATATCCAAGTATGTCGTCGGTTCATCGAGCAGGATCGTCTCCGACTCTTGGGCAAGTGCCAACGCGATCCACACCCGTTGCTTTTGTCCACCGGAAAGGTTGCTGACGAGCGTGTCACGGAGCGACACCGTATCCGTGAAGGCGAGTGCCCGCTCAACCGCACGTTCATCGTCTTCCGAGTATCGTTTGAAGAACGTCTGATACGGATAACGACCGAAGCGGACGAGTTGTTCGACGGTCAATCCATCCGGCGCCACGTTCACTTGCGGCATGAATGCCATGAGTCGAGCCGCCTCTTTCGCGCGATACGAATCAAGCGGTTTTTCCCGAAATGCGATCTCCCCGCCTAATGCATCTCGCTGTCTCGCGAGCGTCGAGAGGAGGGTTGACTTCCCACATCCGTTCGCCCCGAGAAGAACGGTGATTTTTCCATGGGGAATGGAGAACGATAAATGATCGAGCACTGTCTTTTGTTCATATCCGATGGTCACTTGTTTCAAATCAAATGTGTTCATCTCATGCTTCCTTTCATCATCCGTCGAAGTAAATAGAAGAAATACGGCGCTCCGATGACAGCCGTCATCACGCCAGTCCTTAGTTCGTACGGATAAAAAATAGTCCTAGCGAGTACGTCCGCCAACACCACGATTGTTGCCCCAACGAGAAGCGTCGCCCAGACGTAAGGGAGCTTCAATCCTTGACGGGCGATATGAGGTGCCATCAAGCCGACAAACCCGATCGCACCGACGAAAGCGACACCAATTCCGGCGAGTAGACACGATAGCAATAGCGTTCCACGCTGAATCCCACGTACCGGAACGCCGATGCTCGTCGCCGTCGCCTCACTGATATGAAGGGGGCGAACGTGACGTTCAATCAAAAAGGCCGCCAATAAAAAGAGGAGCACGAACGGCACCATGATCTTCAATTGATTCCACGTCGCAGCGTAGACGGTACCGGTAAGCCATTGTTGGATATCGTTCTTCCGATAGACGTTCGAGGCGAGCATCATGAACTGAACAATCCCTTGCGAGAAGATGCTGATACCAATCCCGACGAGGGCAAGACGGACGGGTGGAACTCCACGTTTCAATAAATAAAAGAGGAACATGCCGACAATGATTGCCCCTAGAAACGAGGCAATCGGGATATAAGCGAGCGGGACCGACAGTTGGTTCGTTCGCTCATCCGTGAAGACGGTGAAAAACGTGGCTGTCGCAACTCCGGCGCCACCGACAATCCCGAAAATCTCTGGGGAGGCCAATTCATTTTTAATCGTCAGTTGTAACAAATGGCCACTGACGGCGAGACTCGCACCGGCAGTCACGGCCATCAACACGCGTGGCATCCGAAACTCGAAGACGATGAGCTGTTCGAACGCATCCCCCGCTCCGACGAACAAAGCAACGAGCGAAGCCGGGCTGAGGAACGTGTCGCCGATTGCGAGCCCGAAATAGATTGACAGGAGTAACCCTGTGATCAGTAGGAGGGCCAACTCGATTTCACGCTTTCGGAGCGTGAATGAGACGGGACCTTTTCGAAAGCGATATGTTTTCATGATTTAAAGACTCCTTGTCTGACACTGACGAGATAGATGAAGAATGCCCCACCGACGACCGCGAGCACGACGCCCACCGTCACTTCGCGTGGGAACAAGATGACTCGTCCTAAAATATCGGCCGCAAGCAACAGGACGCTTCCGATCAGGGCACTTCCTGCAAGACGAGCGAAAAAGGCCGTTCCGAACACATATTTCGCCAAATGGGGAGCGAGCAGGCCGACAAATGCAATCGGTCCTGCGAGCGCCACCCCGAATGCGGAGAGCACGACAGCTAGCGTCACCGCGAGAAACTTGATGACACCGACATTTTGTCCGAGCGAACGTGCGACCTGATCTCCGAGCGATAACGTCTCAAGCTCTTTACTGAGAAGCAGGACGAGCACGACCGCCCCCATCATCCATGGCAATAAGACCTCGACAAGACTGAGCGAACGTCCAGCGACCGACCCGGTCAACCAGAACAGTACCTCATCGAGCGCTCCTTCCTCATAAGCGATAATCGACTGAGTGAATGAGCTGAATAGAGCAGCGAGCGATGCACCCGCAAGTGTCATATACATGACGTTCCCACCATTCGCACTTAGCAGATACACAATCACACCGGCGATAAATGCTCCGATGAGCGAAGCTGTCGTGAATGAGGCGATACTGCTAAACCCAAAAAGGGTCACGAGCACGATGGCCAGGCTCGCACCTGCGTTCACAGCCAAAATATCGGGAGATGCGAGCGGGTTACGCGTCACAAGTTGAAAGATGAGACCGGCGAGACCGAGTACGCTCCCGACGAGTAGCGCAACGACTGTACGTGGGATTCGATTGTCTGCCAACGCAATCATCGCTTGTGATGAACCGTCTGCTTGAAACATCATCACATCTTCATGACTGACGGCGATGACACCGACCCGCAAGCTGATATAGCTTAAAATTGGTAAGCAAATGATCAAGAGAAGTAGTTTGATCCAAGGTTTTTTCATGTCCTCACTTCTTTCCTTTCCTACCATAGCAAATATTGCGTTCCATAAAAAGGGGTTGACAGTGAGAATCATTATCATTTATAGTCAGGTAGGAAAAATCACTTACATAGAGGAGAATTATCATGAAAAAATGGATGCTCACGTTACTGACGCTTTGCTTAACCATCGTACTCGCTGCTTGCGGCGGGTCAGAGAATACAGAGAGCGATACAAGTTCAGAGACGGCAACTCGCTCAATCGAACACGCAATGGGAACGGCAGATGTGCCTGAAAATCCGGAACGTGTCGTCGTCTTGACGAACGAAGGGACAGAGGCCCTTCTCGCCCTTGACATCAAACCGGTCGGGGCCGTCAAATCTTGGAACGGTGACCCGTGGTACCCACACATCGAGTCTGAAATGACAGATGTCACGGAAGTCGGGACAGAAAGTGAAGTCAACTTAGAGGCAATCGCGAAACTTAAGCCAGATCTCATCATCGGAACAAAACTTCGTCAAGAGAACATCTACGACAAATTGAACGCCATCGCGCCAACAGTCATGTCAGAAACACTGAAAGGCGATTGGCAAGAAAACTTCGCCCTTTATGCGAACGCACTCAACCTTGAAGAAGAAGGGAACGAAGTGTTGGCAGCTTACGATCAGCATGTCGAAGACACAAAGTCTGAACTCGGAGACGCTGTGAACAAAGAACTTTCGGTCGTCCGCTTCCTTCCTGGTGCGTCACGCATTTACTTCACGGATAGCTTCTCGGGTGTCATCTTAGGAGATGTCGGAGTAAAACGCCCAGCTTCGCAAGATCGTACCGAGTTCGCTGAAGAAATCACGATGGAACGCATCCCAGAGATGGCTGGCGATCATATTGTCTACTTCACATATGGTGGAGCAGACGGATCAAAAACAGCCGAAGAATGGCAGTCGAACCAGTTATGGAAAGACCTCGATGCCGTCAAAGCAGGCGAAGTAACAGAAGTCAGTGATGACATCTGGAACACATCGGGTGGCGTCCTTTCTGCCAACCAAGTGCTTGATGAACTCGTCGACATTTTGAAATAATCAGTAGCGCGCCAATTGCATTGGTGCGCTTTTTCATACATTCATATGGTAAAATTTACATATCAACTCAAAAGGAGCTTTGCTATGCAACGTGCACTTCGTAAGTCCGCGACGGACCGCTCTCTGTCTGGAGTATGCGGTGGGATTGCTGAATACTTTGGTATTTCTTCAATCGGAGTTCGACTCATCTTTTTGATCCTCCCTGGGAGTTTCCTTCTTTATATGATTTTAACGAATTCCATGAAAGATGCACCTCGCTATCTATAAGAAAACGCGAAAGCTGTTAGCTTCCGCGTTTTTTGTTAGGCATTCACTTTATCTTTCATCGCTTCAAGCGCTCCGCTGTTCAAGAAGTGCCAAGGTTTGTTGTAATGCGGTTGGAAGAAGAAATCGACGTATGCGAGTTCTTCGACCGTCATCTCGTTTTGGATAGCGAGGGAGAGCGTGTTGACCGCTTGTGTCAAATCCGCTTTTGACAACACTTGTCCACCGACAATGCGATGTGTCTCTTTTTCATAGACGAGTTTGAATTCGACTTTCTCTGCGGTCGGCATGAACTCCGGACGATATGCATCCTCAATGATGACACTTTCTACGTCAAGTCCGAATTGGGCTGCCGCTTCTTCTGTCAAACCAGACGACGCGATGTTCCAGTCATAGAGTCGAAGTCCTGACGTTCCTTGCGTCCCTTGATAGCGGACACGTGGTTGCATCATATTTTCCGCGACGAGCGTCCCCATACGGACAGCGTTCGTTGCAAGTGGGATGTAGGCATGTGTGCGTGCCGGGTTGTAGTAGACTGCACAGCTGTCCCCTGCCGCAAAGATGTCCAGGTTGCTCGTGCGCATGTATTCGTCGACGATGATCGCACCGTTCCCGAGCATATCGACCTGCCCTTCGAGGAGTCCTGTATTCGGACGGAATCCGACGCACAAGATGACAAGGTCCGCCTCGAATTCGCCTTTGTCTGTCACGACATGTGTGACGTTTCCTTCTGTACCACGGAACGCTTCGACCGTCTGACCGAGTTCGAGGTCGATTCCCCGACTAGTCATGTCCGCTTCTAATAGATCTGTGAACGACTTGTCGAGGTATTTGTTCAAGATGCGGTCGGCACTATCGATGAATGTAACATGTTTCCCGTATGCTTCGAACGCCTCGACGAGTTCGACTCCGATATAACCTGCCCCGATGACGGCAATCTTCGTCGCATCTGTCGCGCGCTCGATGATCCGTTGGGCATGCGCATAGTTTTTACAGAGTTCGATTCCATTCATTTCGATTCCTGGGAGTGTTGGGACAATCGGCCATGAACCCGTCGTTACGATCAAGCGGTCATACGTGTCGTGCACGTCTTCCCCCGTCTCGAGATTTTTGGCGTGGACCGTCTTTGCTTCGGCGTCAATCGACAAGACATCATGTTTCATGCGCATGGTCGCTCCGAGCTCTTCAAGCTCACGTGGAGAGGAGTAGAATAATTCTTCTGCACGTTGGACGACCCCACCGACGTGGAGCGCAATCCCACACGAGAGGAAGCTGACATTGTCGTTCCGCTCGTAAACGGTGATGTCGAGATTGTCGTGCTTGGCGAGTAAACCTTTGACTGCTGCTGTTCCTGCGTGTGTACATCCGATGACTGCGATTTTCATATGAGTCGTCGACTGCTGCTGTTCCTGCGTGTGTACATCCGATGACTGCGATTTTCATATGAGTCGTCTCTCCTTTTATGTTAGACAGTACGTTTCTTTTTATATTGTGATAAACATCACATTAACTTCTTGACCTTAGTGTACTATTTCACAATGTAAGGTTCAACGACTATGCTCACTATTTCACGTAAAAGTGTCTAAAGTTTGAACACCAGTTGAACTACAGTGTAATGCATATAAAAAGCATCGTCCCATTTACGGAACGATGCTTATTTCTCATTCATCTGTTTCATTAAATCCATCTGTTCTTGCACCATCGCTTCTTTCTCCCGGCGCAACACCCCTTTGTAGGCGACGCGTGAAATCGATAAACTGATTTCATATAGGAAGAAGAGTGGCAGTGACACCATAAGGTGCGACGTCAAATCCGGTGGTGTGATGAATGCCGCGACTACGAATAGCGCGAAGTACGCATACTTACGAATCTTCGATAAGAAGTATGGTGTCACGACACCAATCCGGGTCAAGAACATCGTCACGACCGGCAATTGGAACAATAGACCGAACGGAATCGTCAGTTGCAACAAGAACGTGAAGTAATTGTTCGCCCCGATGATTTGTTCGAGTCCAAGGTCTTGCCCGAGGTCCGTCGAGATATCGAGGACGAGCGGGAATAACCAGTAGTAGGCGAACGCAAGGCCGATCAAGAATAATCCGAAGATGATCGGGATATAGGCAAGGGTACCTTTCCGTTCATTCGGATGCAGACCGGGTGCGACAAACGCCCACACTTGATACAGTAGGAATGGGCTCGCCGCAATCAGGCCGATGATGAGCGCCAAGTTCAAGTAAATCATGAGCGGGTCCGCGACCCCAAAGGCGTTCAGTTCGAGCCCGCGTTCGACGAGATCTTCTTGCAAGTACGCGAGTACATATTTGACACTCGGCAAAGCCATCAAAAAGAAGGCAAAGACGACAAATGCAGATAGCATCAGTCGTCTCCGCAGCTCTGTCAAGTGATCGGTGAGTTCCCGCTCTTGATCAGGTTGATGATTCATGGCTTACTGCTCTTTCTTTTCGATAGCTTTCTTGTCGTTCTCGTCGTGCTCGTTCATCATGCCGTTCGTTGCATTTTTGAACTCACGAAGCGTTTGTCCGGCCGCGCGACCAAACTCCGGTAATTTCTTCGGTCCGAAGATGATGAGCGCGATGATGGCGATGATGAATAGACTCGCCCCACCCGGAATCCCGACGACGAGTGATGATGCTAGTAATTCCATTATTGATGGACCCCCTCAGCGGTTGGATAGTGTTGCATAAAGTAAATGAGTGACTGCAGCTCAATCGACAAATCGATGTGATGGACGCGAACCGTGTCCGGTACGGTAAGTCGTGCCGGTGTGAAGTTCAAGATGCCCTTGATACCGAAACGGACCAAGTCGTCTGCGACGGACTGCGCATAGGCAGAAGGTACCGTCAAAATGGCGACGTCAATCTTGTTTTGCTTCATAATTTGTTCCATCTCATCGACGTGATGAATTGGGACGCCTGACATCGTCGTGCCGACTTTTGTCTCGTCTGCGTCGAACCCGACGACGATATGTGTGTTATTGTTTTTAAGGAAGTTATAGTTGACGAATGCCGTCCCAAGGTGACCGACCCCGACCAAGGCGACATTCGTAATCTCGTCCTGATTCAGTGTCTTTCGGAAAAAGTCTAACAGATACTGCACGTTATAGCCATATCCCTTTTTACCGAGCGCACCGAAGTACGAGAAATCACGGCGAATCGTAGCCGAATCGACCTTGACCGCCTCACTCAGTTCTGCTGAAGAGACACGTTGTTTACCTGACGCGTGCAGGCTTTGAATAAATCGATAGTATAGTGGCAACCGTTTGGCTGTCGCTTGTGGAATCTTTGGTTCGTTTTGACTCAACGGAAAGAGCCTCCTTTTTACGACACGTTACAAACGAATCTGAATTTCATACACCTTGATTGTAAACGAATTCACATGACCACTCAACGAATATACCTAAAATCGCTGAAAAATACAGTATACTAAATAGAGAGAAAGGGGTTTTTTCACTTGATCCTACTGCAAGTCAATAACTTATCCAAATCCTTCGGCGTCGAGCCGATTTTAGAAAACGTCAAACTCGAAATCCAAGAAGGCGAACGCGTCGCCCTCGTCGGCCGAAACGGGGCCGGGAAGTCGACGCTTTTGAAAGTCATCGCCGGTGAATACAACTATGACTCCGGGGACATCATGAAACCAAAAGACGTCACCATCGGCTATCTCGCCCAAGACTCAGGGCTCGAATCCGACGAGACGATTTGGAACGAGATGCTCACCGTCTTCACGGACTTGATCGAGCAAGAGAAGACGCTCCGTCGCATGGAAGCTGACATGGGCTCCGAACGAATCCTAAATGACGCCGCTTCGTACGAACGCCTCCTCTCCTCTTACGATGAAGAGCAGCACACGTTCAAAGAGCGCGGCGGTTACCAGTATGAAGCGACCATCCGCTCGGTCCTTCACGGGATGCGCTTCTATCCGGACGACTTCGAACGTCGGATCGATACGCTCTCTGGTGGACAACGGACACGTCTCGCCTTAGCGAAGATGCTCCTTCAAAGTCCCGACCTGCTCATCTTGGACGAGCCGACGAACCATTTGGACATCGAGACGCTCGCCTGGCTAGAGAAGTACTTGAGCGGCTATAAAGGTGCCGTCCTCATCGTCTCCCACGACCGATACTTCCTCGACCGCGTCGTCTCGGTCGTCTATGAGCTGTCACGTCATCGGAGCCGTCGCTTCGTCGGGAACTACACGAAGTATCTCGAACAGAAGGCTGCTCTCTACGAACAAGAGAAGAAGCAGTTTGAGTCGCAACAAGAAGAGATTGCCAAGATGCAGGACTTCATTCAGCGAAACATCGCCCGGGCGACGACGACGAAACGGGCGCAAAGCGTGCGAAAGCGTCTGGAGAAAGTCGACCGTCTCGATGCTCCGGACGGTGACGAACGCAGTGCTGTCCTCTCGTTCTCCATCAAACGACAGAGCGGAAACGATGTGTTGAGCGCGAGTGACCTCGCCATCGGGTATGAAGAACCGATTGCCCAAAATCTCCGTTTCCAGCTACAGCGCGGGGAATCCGTCGCTCTCGTCGGTCCGAACGGGGTCGGGAAGTCGACACTTCTCAAAGTGTTGACGAAACAACAAGCCGCCCTTACCGGTGATATCCGCTACGGGACCGGCGTCGAGATCGGCTACTACGATCAGGAGCAGCAGAACTTGTCGGACGCGAACCGTGTCATCGACGAGATTTGGAACGACTGGCCACTCATGCGCGAGCAAGAAGTGCGGAGTCTTCTCGGACAGTTCCTCTTCAGCGGCGATGACGTCATGAAGCGTGTCCATGAATTATCAGGCGGCGAACGCGCACGTCTCACGTTGGCCAAGCTGAAGCTCGAGCAACCGAACCTCCTCATTTTGGACGAGCCGACGAACCACTTGGACCTCGACTCGAAGATGATCTTAGAGAACGCCCTTCTCGACTATCCAGGTACGATTCTCTTCGTCTCGCACGACCGCTACTTCATCGACCGTCTCGCGACGCGTGTGTTAGAAATCACGCCGAACGGCATCGACGAGTATCTCGGTGACTATTCGTACTACGTCGAGAAGAAAGAAGAACTAGAAGAACTCGCGCGACTCGCCCGTGAAGAGACAAAGCAGGTCGTCGTGAAAAAACAGCGTGCCGATAAGGAACAACAACGGGAAGAGCGCCGCATCAAACAGCGCATCGAAGAGATTGAGCTGGCAATCGAGCAACATGAAAATCGCCTCGACGAAATCGAACAGTTGCTTTGTGAGCCGGACGTCTTCAACGACTTCGCCCGTGCCCAGGAGTTGTCGACCGAATCGGACGCAGCGAAAGAATCCATCACCGCACTTTATGCGGAATGGGAGGAACTCCATACATGATGCGTACACGTGCCATGCGAATCGAGTTCATCCAAGCGTTCCTCACGGGACTGGCCTACATTGTGCCGACTGGAACCGAGTTCGTATCTGAACTCATCCGCGGGGAGCCGACGATCGTTCCGTCTATTCTCTTTTACTTTTTACCGGTCGTGATTGGCTTCATCATTCAGACGTGGCCAGGGATTCTACTCAGTCTTTTCAGTGGCCTGCTCATGAGCACACTCTTCATCCGTATCGTCGTCTGGCCGGTCGACGTGACCGTTCACACGTTCTATGCGCCCGGCTCGGTGTGGGCTCACTTCTATGAAGAGACGCTCTTCATGTGGATCCTTGCCCTCCTCGTCTTTATCGTGAGCCGCATCAATACATGGCATCGCGAGAATTATCGACAACCGAAATAATAATATAAAGCCGTTCTCCTCATCAGAGACCGGCTTTATATAAAAATTTTATATTATTTTATCATCTCTATAAATAAAATAAGTAACCTGTGATCACCTCTCAAGTTGGAACTCCATAGTGTACAAAGTCAACAACACTATATTTTATTGTGTTCTCAAACTATCCAGCAAACCGGGTATTTCATTATGTTCTTTTACCCATATTACGTTCAATCCCAATTCTTTAAACTCCGCTTCTTTTAGAGCATGATATACATTAGAAAATTTAGTCATATTACTATTTTCAGATTCTTCAGAAAAAACATCTCTTTTCAATATTATAAAGTGGTTAGATTGCTCAACATCACTTTGTTTTCTCTTCGCTATCTCTAACAATCGTCTTACATTTGGATCTGTCATCGATACACCAATAAAAAGACATGTCCTTTCCCT